>JBLHVR010000006.1:0-44375 GCA_047628655.1 Lentimonas sp. | reverse complement strand
TCAGAAAAGATATCTTTTTGGAGTAAATCACACCACTTTAATGCTCTTTAGCATCTTTTTACTATCTGCCGCAATTGGTATCAATTCTGTCTCTTTGCCTTTTATTCTTTATTCCAACAATGTTGCAGAGGGCCTAATTGGAATTACCACAGCTGGTGATGTTTTAGGAGGCTTAATAATTATTTTTCTACTGCACAAGCTCGGGAAAAAAATTGGAATTTTTAACTCAATCTTACTTTTTAGCATCATTTCTGCGGCCACTATTCTAGTTCTGCCATTTTACCAAAATTTCTTGATGTGGCTGTTATTTAGTTTTGCCCTAGGAATTTCCGTCATCAGTCTAATGACTCTGCGTCGCGCTTGGTTCAACATGGCCATTAAAAACAAAGTGCGCTCGATGATAATTGCAATTTCTAGTACATTTCTTTGTGCAGGGTTCACAATCGGCCCAATTATTGTCAAAATTCTTGGAGTGGAAAATTACCAAATTTTTACCATATCTTCTATTTTAATTCTGGCCAGCTGCGCAGCCTTAATTCCACTTCGAAACATTCAACCAAAGATGGTTATTGCCAAAAAAGTGCGCTTTGCAAGCCTAATTAAAAGAAACCCGCAGATGACAATTGCCCGAATGATGACCGATTTGCAATGTGGAACGATGATGTTTTTTACAGTCATTTATGGCGTTAAAAGTGACCTTTCTCCAGAAGATGCTGGGCTTCTAATTAGTGCATTTTCGGCAGTTGGAATGCTGGATTTCCTATTTGGATTCATCATCAACAAAGAATCTTACCGAAAATTAATTCTGGGTGGCTTCATAGCCTTCATTTTTGGAATCTTACTTTTGCCAATAGCCATCAAAACTTACTATTTAGCAATAATTCTTTATTTAATTTTGGGATTTTTAACTTCACTAGGAGCTATTTCCTGCTGGTATGGAATTAATTTAAACAAAAATAAAAGCCAGTTGCTTTTCATTAATTCATCTTTTGCGGCCATTGGTCTATTTGGAATTTTTGTAGGTAACTTATTGACGGGAATTTTAATGCAGCTGATGGGGAAAGAAGGAATGGTGTCGGTAATTGTGGCTGCGAGTTTGGTTTATTTAGGTTTTATTTGGAAATTTAGGCACAAAAAAACCCCTGTAAATAATTAAATTTACAGGGGTTTTTCAGCAACCAAAGAAACTATTTCTAGTCTTCTAATTGAATATTGCTGGCAGCTTGTCTGCCTTTGTTGTCTTCGATATCAAAGCTAACTCTTTGATTCTCATCTAATCCTTGAAGACCAGCAGCTTGCACTTGAGAGATGTGTACGAAAATATCAGCACTTCCATCATCAGGCTTAATGAAGCCATATCCTTTAGTACCGTTGAACCATTTAACTATTCCAGTTGACATAATAAATAATAAATAAAAAAAATAAAAAAAAAGAAAATCATCTTTGAATTACTTCAAAAATTTTTTTCTTCGGACAAAATGATTTACTTTAAAAAACAAACAAATCAAGGCATATTTAGCAACAAGCAGTTTTGCTTGTCAATGTAAATTAATTTAACTCCAAGAATGAAACTATTTCATTGTCAAAATGAAACAAATCTTGGTAAAAATTCTTATTGGTGGCAGTTAAAAAACTCTGACAATTAAGGCTGGCGACTTCTTCTAATAAGCTTTTACGCCTTTGATCATCTAGGTGGGACACAATTTCATCTAACAGCAAAACTGCCATTGGTAAATTCAGCATTGAAAATAGTCGAATTCTAGCAAAAGTTAAGGCAATTAAAATCGATTTTTGCTCTCCGGTTGAGCAAGATTTGGCCTCAATTTGCTTTTCTCCAAGCAAAATTGCCGTAAAATCACTACGATGAATGCCAAATAATGTACGATTGCTTTTAGCATCTAAACCGCGATTTTCTTTCAATTTTTCAGTAAATATTTCCTCCGCAATCAAAGATTTATTATTCCTGGTAATTTCTTCGGCCTCACCAATAATTTCAATTCTGGCCTTGGTAAAATTGTCACTTCCCTGCAAAATACTTTGATTTAAATAATCAATCGCCTCATTTCTAGCGCTGGCAATAGCAATTCCTAGTTCAGCAATTTTCCTTTCAATAATATTAATCCAGCGATCATCCTGACCTGAAAAATTTTGCAACAAATTAATTCTTTCGCGAATTTCGTGGTTGTAAGCGTTAATTCTGCTATTGTGAGATGGATTGATGTCGCAGACAATTTTGTCTAAAAATTTTCTTCTATTGGTTTTAGATGAGCAAAACAGGCTGTCCATCTGTGGAGTAAGCCAAATTAAAGTTGGGAGGGTTTTTGGTCGATTTGATTCATCATTATTAACCTGAAAAATGCGCTTATTTTCCAGCGCCAAATAAGAAGTTCCAACATTTTCAATTTGTGGATGAGAATCGATCTTGCCGTAAATAGAGAAATTGTGATGAATAGGATTATTTTTTAAAGCGTCAAAATTAATCATTTCGCGCAAATCTGCTCCTTTAAGGCCCGAGCCTTTATTTAGAAGGCTAATTGCCTCTAAAATATTAGTCTTTCCAGCGCCATTTTTTCCGAAAATGGCGGTAATTTTAGACTCAAAAACGAAGTTCTTGGAAGGGTAGTTGCGGAAATTATTTAATTTTAATTGCGAGAGTAGTGACACTTGTTTGAAGCTCGTTACTAATGCCTTTCCTAAACTCGAACTGGCATGATGACGTAAAGATCATTCTTATTGTCAGTTTTAATAATTGCTGGTGAAGAGCCATCTTTAAAGAAAACATCAAGTTTTTCTTTATTAATTTGTCCAATAATTTCTAAGAAATATCGGGAATTAAAACCAGTTTCAATAGTATCGCCTTCGTAATCAACTTCAATTTCTTCGCTGGCATTTCCGCTGTCAGAGCTTTTAATCTGCAAAGTAATTTTTCCACTTTCCAAAATAATTTTGATCGATTTATTTTTGTCAGTAGCAATTGTGGAAACCCGATCAACCGCACTAAAAATTAATTTTCTGTCAATTTTTGCCAATTTGTCATTACTTTTTGGAATAACGCGGTCATATTCTGGAAATTCACCATCGATTAATTTTGAAATAATGGTCGATTTTTCACAAGTAACTCGAATTTTGGCTTTAGAAAATGCAATTGAAACCTCTTCCTTAGCACCTTCAACAATTTTTCTAATTTCATTAATAGCCTTTTTAGGAACGATAACACCCTCAACTTCAGAAGTTAAGTTTGAGGCGTTAGAGCAAGCCATTGCAAGACGGTGACCGTCTGTCGCAACACCGCGAAGCTCAATTTCATCGCCAATTTTCATGCTGTGCAAAAACAGACCATTTAAGTAGTATCTGGTTTCATCAGATGGAATAACAAATTTGGTTTTATCAATAATTTTTATCAATTCTTCACCGCTAATTTTAAAATCAACATCCATTTCACCTTCAGAAAGAACTGGAAATTCAGAAGGATCAAGGCAAGGAAGTGAGAATTTTGATCTGCCGTAGCTAAGTTTTAAAGTCGATTCATCTTCGTTTAATTCAACATTAATGTCGGCGATATCAGGAATTTTTCTCACAATATCGTAAAATAATTGCGCTGGAACAGTTGTGCTTCCTTCTTTACTAATCAAGGCTTCAGCATTTGAAACAATAACTATGTCCATATCAGTGGCAGTTAAATTAAGGCGACCATTTTTTGCCTCAATCTTAACATTCAATAAAACAGGAATTGTGTTGCGTTTTTCGACCGCTCCGTTGACATTAAAAAGAGCTTTAATAATTGCAGATTTGCTGATTTGGAATTGCATATTGTAAGTTAGTTTTGTGGAAAATTGCTGTAAATTAAGATGAATTTCTAAGAGTTTTTTAAAACGATCCTATTAATTAGTAAAATTAGGTAATAAATCAATAGATTTTATGCAAATGCAGCGTTAAAGTCACCGATTTTAATAAATTGCCAGTGATGTCTCAGCCAAATTTTATCCTAATTGCAATAATACTCTCGTTTTTTGCTAATTATTCCAACGTTTTTGCTGCCAGTAAAAATTCTTCAGTCTCTCTTCCTGCGGTTCTGAAAGCCGATCGCATCGATGGTGACCAAGAAAATGAAGTAATTAATGCCGTTGGCAATGTTGAGCTTAAAAAAGATGGCAATGTATTGCTAGCTGACGAAGTTCTTTACGACGAAAAAAACCAAGATATTGAAGCTTTTGGAGATATTAGAATTAAAAATTACGACATTGGAAATGTTAGGGCCAAAACCGCCAAAGTTAAAAGTGATTTTTCTTCAGGATCTTTTACCGACGCAACCATTGTTTTTAATGATGGATCTTACATAAAATCGCCAGAAGTTCTTCGTCACACTATTTCAAAAACAGTTTTTAATCGATCTATCTTCTCTCTTTGTCCCAATGGCGAAATTGAGAAAAATAATAAATTAGCTGGAAAAAAGCGCGATTTATTCTCCATTAAATCTAAAACTACCACCATCAACAAAGAAAAAAACTCCCTCAAAACCAATCACAGTTTGGTTCGCCTTTACGATGTGCCATTTTTCTACACACCCTATTTTAAAATGCCCCTTCCCGCTTCCAAAAGACAAAGCGGCTTTCTAACCCCTTCATATATAAACACCAGTAAATTAGGCGCCGGTATCGCTCTTCCTTACTATTCCAACATTGCACCTAATAAAGACTTAATCACCACCATACAATATCACCCTTCAGGTGGTCATGCTTTACTAGATAATAAATATAGTCACCTCTTAGAAAATGGTCAATATGAAGTTGACTTAGAAATTGCCAATAATCGCCCCAAAACTAATAATTTAATCGGAACTGCCAACAGAGAAATTAACAAAGAATTCAGATTCTATGGCAAAGCTTCTGGTAATTTTTCTTTTTCTGAAGAAACCGCGCTAGATTTCAACATTGATCATGTGGGAGATAAAAACTATTTGCGCGATTACCAAAATGGATTTGTTGGCCACAAGGTTTCAACAATCAATCTAGATTACATAAAAAATCAAGATTACGCCTCAATCAAATTGGTTGAAACACAGGAATTAGAAATTGATCGCGACGAGACAACGGCTCCAATGGCCTTACCAATCATCAATTATGTTAAAACCATTAAACCAAAAAATAGCTCGCTTAATGAAACCTACAAATTACTTTTCAACTCCACTTTCATCACCAGAGAAAACGGCCTGCAATATCGTCGCCTCTCCACCAAACCAGAAATTCGAGTGCCATACAATTTAAATGGAAATTTGTTCGAAATTGGCGCCAATATTCAGGGCGATTTTTACAATATGGAAAATAATTCTAAACATAGCCAGCCTGATAATAATTTTAAAAGTACCGCCTTTAATTATCGCCCCGAGGCCGATTTAAAATGGTCGTTGCCTATGGTTGGAAAATATAAAACTAATACCATCATAATTGAGCCTTTGGCCAGAATTACCATTGGCACCTTCAAAAATAATTCTGATGAAATTCCCAATGAAGATAGTCAAGATATTGAGCTTACTCAAAGTAACTTGTTTTTAAGTGATCGCTTCACTGGGTTTGACAGAAACGAAAGTGGAACCAGAGCCTCTTACGGTTTCAAATCTTCCTTATTTAACGATGTGATTGGTAAATTTAATTTTGCCTTAGGCCAAAGTTGGCGTGAAAATAGCAAAACTCAAGATGTTGTAATTAGAGGTTTTGATGAGAAAAAATCCAACATAGTTGGAGAATTCGGATATGATTTCTTCAATAATTTCAGCCTGCGCTACAATTTTCATTTGAATGAATCAAGCTACAGAAATGATGTAAATGATTTCAGTGCCAACCTAAATTTAGGGCGCCTATCTCTTAATGGAGATTACATCTTTATCAGCAAAACAGACAGCACTCTGGAAGCTCGAAAACAAATTAGAGCCGGAGCAAGATTCAATGTAACTGACAAATTCTCATTAAATTTTGAAAATACCCAAGATCTAGTAAATAGCCGAACAATCACCAGAAGATACGGCCTGCTTTATGATGGTTGCTGCGTTAGTTACAGCTTCGTTGTCGCCGAAGATAATCCTATCATCTCCTCTAAAGCACAAAAATCATTCAGCATCAATTTCGTAATTAAGAATTTGTAAAATAACCCGCTCATTAAAATTCTAAATTCCAAGCGAAGCAATCTAATGCCATTTTCCACTCAAAATGAGATTTTTAGGCAAAATATTTTTGAGGATAAAATTAAAGAGAAAAACAGCCCGTATCAGGATACAAAAGGTTTTTCTCTTTAATTTTAGACCAAAAAGATGAAGCATCAAAAGTTCATTTTGAGCGGGAAATGGCATTAGATCTATTCTTGCCTCACGATGCTATCTTTGCACATTACAGTGAAAACTAAGGAATTATAACCATCACGAACCAGATTTACTGGTTGTAATTTTAATGTTTTGTTATTTTTTGCATTGGCGGTTCTAATTTCCTTTTTCTTCAGCCTGAAAAAGATTATTCGATCAAACCATTATGGTAACTAAATGCAATCAATTCAGGAGATAATTCTTCTCATGACGATTATTGACCGACTCTAGTTTTGCTATCTAAGAATAGAACAAATGCTGTTTCTCTCTTGATGGAGCTCAGTAAAATTCTTTGCTATTTTATGATGTGACAACCTTTTTTCGCACTATAATTTAAGCGTATTTTAAGTATTTTCCATTAACCTTTTCAAACTCCACCGGATCTAAATAATTATTAGCGCAAGTGAATTCGATTATAAAACACCTCAATATATTAAAATATTACATTCTTAACCTCCTTTTGATTCTTGAATTTATAATGGTTGGTAAATTCAGTTTTTAAAGTATGGCTGAACGATTCAACAACCACATTATCCCAGAAATTACCTTTCCTGCTCATGTTTTGAATAATTCCACGATCCTTAAAAGAGATTTGTAGCTATCAGAATACCAAACCTTTTTCTGGTTTCCTCTTCCAGATTTCCATTGTCAAAGCATCATTAATAAATTTTCTTTTCATATTACGCTGCGCCATAGAGCAGCCAATCATTCTTCGTAGGAATGTAAGTGATACCAAGACCTCTATAATTTTCTTTTTTAAAAAAAGGTTTTTCTTCTAAATTTTAGACCAAAAAGATGGTATTTGATACGATATCTCAGAACTGCCAAATTTAATCAAAAACACTGTCTCAAAACGGGATTAAGCAAGGTTTTATAAGAAATAATATTGCCTTCAAAAAGAGCTCTAATTAATTTCTTAAAAAGAAAAATTTTGTTCGAATTTTTATTATATCAAACCATTAAAATGATCCTGAGCAATACAAAGTTTTAATCTTTAAAACCTTAAAAAATATTTTTTTTAAAATCATTTAAAACTAACTGAAAACCTAGAAATTAACTCTTCTTTATAATTACTAACTATAAAATAAATCAATCTTATGCCAAATAACGCTCCAGTATTTGTGGGAACTCAGGAATATACCGAAACCAGAATTAACACCTATACAAGAAGTTCTCAAGATAGTCCGTCTGTTTCTGCCTTCGAAGATGGTGGTTATGTGGTCGTTTGGGAGTCCTCTTTTCAAGATGGTTCGCAAACTGGAATTTATTCTCAGCGATATTCATCAGCTGGAGAAAAAGTTGGTGATGAAACTTTAGTGAACACTTACACAGAAAGCTTCCAATCTAAACCAGCTGTTTCTGTTTTAGCGGATGGTGGTTATGTGATTGCTTGGCAGAGCAGTGATAGTTCGGGTTCAGGGGTTTATTCTCAGCGTTATTCATCTAATGGAGAAACAATTGGTTTTGAAACCTTGGCTAGTACTGCTGAATTTGGCTTTAAACTTAATCCATCAATTTCCGCCCTAGCGGATGGTGGTTATGTTATTACTTGGTTCTTTGGCGATAACGATAGCGGAAATAAGGCTGCCTACCAACTTTATTCATCAAATGGAGAAAGAGTTGGTGGTGAATCTTTAGCTAGTCCTTCCATAGGTGTTAGCACCCCATCCGTTTCATCCTTAAATGACGGTGGCTATGTAATGACTTGGAATTCTAACGGTCAAGATGGTTCGGAGTCTGGAATTTACTCTCAGCGTCATTCATCGATTGGAGAAAAAGTTGGTGATAAAATTCATGTTAATACTTCCACGAAAGGTTACATAAGTGACCCATCTGTTTCCGTTCTAACAGATGGCGGATATGTTATTGTTTGGGAGCGTGACGAAGCTCAATATGGTCCGAATCAAGGACTTTACTTCCAGCGTTATTTATCGAATGGAGAAAAAGACGGTGTTGAAACCTTGGTTAATAGCGATATAAACTATGAACAAAGTAACCCAATGGCTTCCGCTCTGAAAGATGGCGGCTATGTGATCACTTGGCGATCTAACGGTCAAGATGGCTCCGGATATGGAATTTACTCTCAGCTCTACTCATCAGAAGGAGTTGAGGTTGGTACTGAAACCTTGGTTAACACTTACACTAACAATAGTCAATATGATCAATCCGTTTCCGCTCTAGCAGATGGTGGCTATTTGATTGTTTGGTCAGCAAGCGATGGTTCGGGTGACGGAGTATACTCCCAGCGTTTTTCAGCTGATGGATCTAAATCAGGTGTTAATTACTTGAATAGTGTCACCAAAAATTTGTCTGTTGATGAAGATATAAGTTCGGATGCAATTACCATAAATGCTATTGATACTGATGGCGATGATTTGACATACAGCCTCAAACATGATTCTCTTCCTCAGAAAGGAAATGTGATCCTTGATCAAGAAAATGGAACTTACAGCTATGTTCCATCTGAAAACCAGAATGGTAGTGATAGCTTTGTTATTTTAGTAACTGACATTCACGGAGCAACAGCAGAGCTGGAAGTTAATGTTGATGTTGAGGCAATTAATGATGCTCCAATCATTTCTAGTTTAATTGGTGATTTTGAAACTAACGAAGATCAAATTTCAACTATCATTAATGCTGCAACAATTGCTGCTAGTTTCAGAGATGTTGATATTACAACTAATGCAGATGTTTTAACATATGTTGCAACTTTCATTAATGGTGACGATTTACCTTCTTGGTTAGTTATTGATTCAACAACTGGAGAGTTAACTTCTAGCAATCCAAGTAATGATGATGTGGGAATTTATGAAATTACCATTACCGCTTCTGATTCATCTGGAGAAAATGCATCCCAAACTTTTGCTGTTGAAGTTAACAATGTTAATGATGAAACAACGGCAAACGATATATTTGTAAATATTGACGAAGATAATTCTTATATAATTTCAACATCTGATCTTCTTACCTCATCTGGAGCTTTTGATATTGATGGCGACGCGTTATCTATCAACAGCGCTCAAGGCGCTAACAATGGAACGATTATTTTAGATAATGGAAATATAACCTTTACTCCCAACCAAGATTTTAATGGTTCTGCCAGCTTTACTTACACAATTTCTGATGGAAATGGCGGCTTAATCACTAAAACAGCCAATCTAACTATTGACCCCGTTAATGATTCCCCAATCATTTCCAATATCATTAATGATGTTGCAACCAACGAAGGTCAAACTTCAATAATAATTACAGCCGAAACAATTGCCGCATCGTTTAATGATGTTGATAATATTGACATAACCTACGGCGCAATATTAGTTAACGGTCATGAACTACCTTCTTGGTTATCAATTAATGTTGAGACTGGAGAATTAACTTCTAATAACCCAACTCGTGAGAATGTGGGTAATCACGCGGTCACTATTACTGCTACAGATTTATCTGGAGAGAGCATATTTCAAACTTTCTCGGTTACAGTAAATAATGTGAATGAAGCCCCCATTATAAATACCCAAATCTCTGATCAATCAACCCTAGCAGGAAATACATTCACTTTCACAATACCAGAAAATTCCTTTTCAGATATCGATGGCGATAGTTTAAGTTATAATGCTTCATTGAGTGATGGTAATGGTGGAAGTCTTCCTCTTCCAAGTTGGTTAACATTTGATTCTCAAACAAGAATATTGAGCGGAAACCCACCTTCAGGATCGGCCAATAATATTGCACTTATAATAACTGCAAGTGATGGATTGTCCCCAACTAGTCAAACTTTCAATCTCAACTTGGAAAGTAATCTTACTTCTGGAGAAGAAGGTCAGCAAAATGTTTTAATCGGTAATGATTATAATGATCTATTGGAAGGAGGATTGGTAAATGACAGACTTTTCGGCGGAAATGGTGATGATCACCTAATTGGAAATTCTGGTGATGACATACTTCGTGGTGATTCTGGTGCTGACATACTAGATGGCGGAATCGGACGAGACGCTGCAGCTTATTGGAGTTCTAACGCTGCAATTAATGTTAATTTATCTAATGGCACAGCTTCAGGTGGTCATGCAGATGGAGACACATTAATTGACATCGAAAGTGTTTATGGTTCAAAACATAATGATACCATCACAGGAGATGAATCCTCTAATTCATTAGCTGGTTATATTGGCGACGATATTTTAAAAGCTGGCGGAGGAAATGATTATATCGATGGCGGAACTGGAAATGACAGACTCTTTGGTGGAGAAGGAAATGATATTCTCATTGGTAATTCTGGAAATGACATGCTTCGCGGTGACGCAGGAGCTGACATATTAAATGGAGGAACGGGCAGAGACGCTGCAGCCTATTGGAGTTCTAACGCTGCAATTAATGTTAATTTATCTAATGGCACAGCTTCAGGTGGTCATGCAGATGGAGACACATTAATTGACATCGAAAGTGTTTATGGTTCAAAACATAATGACACTCTAATAGGAGATCAATTTAGTAATTCATTTGCTGGACACATTGGTAATGATTATATCAACGGAAATGGCGGTAATGATTATATCGATGGCGGAACTGGAAATGACGAACTCTTCGGTGGAGAGGGTGATGATCGTCTAATAGGAAACTCTGGAAACGATAATCTTCAGGGCGAGGAAGGAGTCGACGTATTAAATGGCGGGTTCGGAAATGATACTTTCATCTATGCATCTTTAGAAGATTCTTCCATTAACGCCTCTGATATAATTCAAGATTTTGAACAAGGTGCTGATCAAATTGATCTAAGTCAAATAGAAGATAATTTATCATTCAACGATTTTGAATTTTCCACTGAAAATGGCCATACCATCGTCAAAGACAAAAACTCTGATTTTGCCATCGATTTAATGGGAGTATTCACATTATCTGAAGATGATTTTATATTCTAGTTAGTCCAAGTTTCTCCAATCTCAGCGTCAATTTAATCTAGTTCTAAAAATGACGATGAGGTTGGGAATATCTTCTTTAAATTACATTTTAATGTGCTATCTCTTCAATTTCTAATTGCAGAATTAAGAAGTGGTAAAATGGTTGTGTGTTAAAAAACGGCGATAATTCACTTAGAAACTTCACCTCAAAAAACTAAGTAAAACGTGTGAGCTGAATAATACACCCATTAACTCCAGTGACTATTGCAGTTTTATTTACAATAAATCAGTAATTAAATTCACGATATTCTGGGTTCCAATTCCTGCTTCTTCTTGCATAACATCAATGTTATTATGCTCAATAAACTTATCCTTCATAAATAATTGTCGGAATTTAAAATTAGGTTTTTCTAAATAATTATTTACCGATAACAGCTGCATAACCACCGATCCAAAGCCCCCAATAACACCTTCTTCCAAAGTGATTAATAATTTATGATTCTGCGCTAAATTCAATATTAGCTCTTCATCCAAAGGCTTAGCAAAGCGAGCATCTGCAATAGTGATGTTTAGGTTTTTCGTTTCCTTAAGAATTAAGGCGGCTTTTTTGGCATTTTCAATGATTGATCCATAGCATAATATGGCAATCTCTTCACCTTGATTTACGATCACCCCTTTACCAATTTCCAATGGTTCTAAACTTTCTAAATCAATATCAAATTTTCCACCCTCGCCTCTAGGATAGCGAATTGCGCTAGGTCGATCATTAATATTGCTGGCGGTTAAAACCATTCTGGCCAACTCATTTGCATTACTTGGTGCCATCAAAACAAAATTGGGCAAATTAATTAAATAGGCAATATCAAAACTTCCAGCGTGGGTTGGGCCGTCTGCGCCTACAAATCCGGCTCTATCAATCATGAAACGAACCGGTAATTTCTGAATGGCGGTATCGTGAACAATTTGGTCATAAGCTCTTTGCAAAAAAGTCGAATAAATTGCCACAAAAGGTTTAATTTGATCCGCCGCCAATCCGGCAGCAAAAGTAACAGCATGCTGTTCAGCAATTCCAACGTCAAATAATCGAACTGGTTTTTGCCCGGCAAATTCTTTAGCAAAAATATCCAATCCGGTTCCACCTGGCATTGCGGCAGTAATGGCGGCAATCTTAGAATCTTTTTTAGCCAAATTTGCAAGAGTTTTTCCAAAAACTTGGCTGTAAGTAGGATTTCCAGTTGGTTTCTTATCTTGAATTCCAGTTTCAGGATCAAACTTAGAAACAGCGTGAAGCCTGTCATCCGACTTCATAACTTCGTTGTAACCTTTTCCTTTTTGAGTAACTGCGTGAATTAAAATTGGCTTAGTACTTTTATCATCGCGAATATTTTGCAAAATTGGCACCAAAACATCTAAATTATGACCGTCAACCGGCCCAATGTAATAAAAACCCATCTCTTCAAAAATATTTCCTCCCATCCACCACTCCTTAATAGATTTTTCAAGTTTTCTGGGATATTTAGATATTTTGTGAGGTAATTTATCGAGAATTTTTTTCGATAATCCGCGAAATTTTAGGTAAGATTTGGAAGACGCCAACTTAGAAAGATAATTCGACATTGCTCCAACTGGAGGAGCAATTGACATGTCATTATCATTCAAAATAACAATCAAACGATTATGTGTAGCACCAGCATTATTCATGGCCTCATAAGCCATTCCAGCCGAAATTGCACCGTCGCCAATTATGGCAATCACATTCCTTTCCTCTTCTTTTAAATCTCGGGCAACAGCAAAACCCAAAGCTGCCGAAATGGAAGTTGAGCTATGACCAGTTCCAAAAGCGTCATACTCACTTTCAGATCTCTTGGTAAAGCCGCTTAAGCCATTTGGTTGGCGAATAGTAGAAATTCGGTCTTTTCTGCCAGTTAAAATTTTGTGAGGATAAGCTTGATGTCCAACATCCCAAATTAATTTATCATCAGGAGTGTTAAAGACGTAGTGCAGCGCTATAGTAATTTCAATAACTCCAAGACCAGCACCTAAATGACCACCAGTTTTAGAAACGGCATTAATGGTTTCAAGCCTAAGTTCGCTAGCTACTTGTTTTAAATTTGAAGAAGGAAGTTTTCGTAAATCAGAAGGGAGGGAGATTTTGTCAATCAACATTTTTATAATTACCAGTTACGAGTGAGGATAATACCGCTTTCTACTCAAAATGAAACTTTAAAGTTTTGTCTTTATGGTCTGAAATTAAAAGGAAAAACCGCTATATCCCGATATTGGTAGTTTTTCTTCTCAATTTACATTCTCATAAATATTTTTCTTAAAAAGAAAATTTTGAGTGGAAAATGGTATAATTACCAGTATCAATTTTCTAGCAATTTTTAACTGGTAACTAGTAATTAAGAATCTATCTTTTGCGATAAGTTTGAGCTTTTCTAGCTTTCTTAAGGCCATATTTCTTTCTTTCAACAACACGAGAATCTCTAGTCAAGAAACCAGCTTTTCTTAAAGCTTTATGAGTTTCAGGAGCGAAAAGAACCAAAGCTTTACTAATTCCTAAAAGTAATGCGCCCGCTTGACCACTAAGGCCTCCACCAAGTAAAGTGGCATTTATGTCAAAGTTACCTTCATTTTCAGTAGTAACCAAAGGTTGGTTAACAATTACTGAAAGAATTTCTCTACCAAAATATACGCCAAGATCTTTACCATTGATGTTAAATTTACCAGTTCCTTTTTTAATCCAAACTTTAGCAATAGAATTTTTTCTTTTACCAGTTGCGTAGGCCCTGCCTAAATCATCAACTTTTCTTTCTCTAACTGTTACTTCCGGTAAACCGTCAATTAATCCAGAAATGTCTGCTTCAATTATTGCTTCTTTAATAGTTCCCATAATTATTTTCTTTTAGAATTTTTCTCGTTAAGAGCTTTAACATCAAAAACTTCAGGTTTTTGTGCTTGATGAGGATGTTCTTCACCTTTGTAAACATAAAGCTTTCTAAGCTGATCACGACCAAGTGGATTTCTTGAAATCATTCTTTCAATTGCGCTGGTCAAAATTCTTTCAGGAAATTTACCTTCAATAATTTTTTCAGCAGTGCGCGATTTAATTCCACCAGGATATCCTGTATGCCAGTAATATTGCTTTTCAGCTAATTTTTTACCGGTAAGGTGAATTTTTTCAGCATTAATAATGATGACATTGTCACCACAATCAACGTTAGGAGTAAAAATCACTTTATGTTTGCCTCTTAAAATTTTAGCAACAGTCGTTGCTAATCTTCCTAAGACTAAATCTGTTGCATCAATTACCAACCACTTTCTTTGGATATCGGCAGGCTTTGCGTTATAACTAGTTTGAACCATTGTTTTAAATGAGCTTTTGAAAAATAAGAAAATTCGGGAGCGTGCAAATTAAATGCGCACAACATTAAAGTCAATAAAAATTACCATATCATTGAACGGTTAACGAAAAAATTAAACAACCTTATTCAAGAACTATCTAAAATCATGTATGTTTATTACAATTAACCAGCTTTTATAATTTACGACAAATCTATCTCTAGATGAAGGCTATCAAACGGCAGGAGCGAAAACCGCAGATCAATTTATTGATGCTAATCATATTGTGTTAATCGCTTTGTTTTAAAGGCTTGGCATCGGATCAAAGCGCTATATTTGCAAAAGTTAAAAATAAAATTATTGCTAATTATTTTTTTGATATTTAAGTAGTTTAACTGCCTTTAAATTAAGGCATTAATGAAGTTAATAAAAATTTACATATATAGATTATGAGTAAGAATAAAGCTGTTAAAAATGTTATTTTCACACTTAGTGAAGCCGCTTATAAAGATTTTCAAGCTGTACTTAGTGGAAGTGAAGGATTACATGCCAAATATCTAACTGTGTTTGGTGATAATATCAAAAATCAACCAACTACAATCAGATCAGCTGGCGCCGCGATGGCCTATACCTTTTCTGTTCCTGTTTCTATAGCAGTAATTGCCACAGCTACTGTTGCCACCGCCGCTCTACAGCCAGCCAGAGCTGCTCTTGCAGTTGCTCTGGGCCTTCCAACTTATGCTCTTTTAGAGCTAGGACAAGGTGCTGTTGACCAAATTTCAGTTCAGCTTGGTTTAAAAGATCCAACGCAAGTTGAGAAGGAGAGTAACCTTGGCAAGGAAACTGAAAATCTCTTAAATAGCTTGAATTCCGTAACCGACGATAAAACACTTACCGATGACAAAAAACAAACAATAGCGACTTTTCTAGAAGAAAACCTGCAATCTCAAGATGCGCTTACGAACTTAATTCAGCTAAAAATAATCACAGAATTTTCTAAATCATATTACTCTATAAATAACAATTCAGAAGCTTCTGTTGTTTTGCTGCAAGGTCATTTAAGAGTTCACGAAGTGATGCAAGAAATGGCTTCTGGAAATGTAACTGAAACACAAACAAATGAGCTTTATGATTTACGCGATATTATTGGCGGTGATCATTTCGATTCATTACTCAGAAGAACTCTATCTAGCAATCCAGATTTAAATGATAAAATAGCTCAAAATTTCAGTGATGAAGTTCAGCTGAAACTACAGCAGCGACTTGCTAAATCTTTTTTGGCGTCTAATTCCGAAAGAAAAATTGCTAAATCTCTTGTTGCTGAAGCCTGTAAAGATTCCAAGGGGGCTAGCCAAACTTTTCTTAAAAGCATACAAACTGCAATTGAAGTAAAGGAAGTCGCTGGAGTTTTAGATCAATTGATAAATGTTGCCAAGATTATTGAAAATTATAGGGATCTAAATTCGACGGAAACCTCGGAAGAAGAAGTCACACAAAAAATGGAAGATCTTGAGATTGCCGAGAAAATTGCTTGGCAGGCCTTCAATATCCATTATTTGGTCAACGCTAATATCAAAGCAAGGAGTGAAATTACAAATTCTGTTGAAAGCTTTTTAACAACCGAAGATATTGGCACAACAGACAAAATTAACACAGCCTTCAGTCAGGCAATTACAGAATTAAGAAAAGCTGATGACAGATTGATGAAGGCGGATGAAATTAATGATAAAATAAAAAATATTAGTGGAGAGTTGGAAACATTAAATAAGACTTTAGCTCAAGCTAAGAAATTAGAAGCCGTAAAGACACTCAAACCAAGAACATTAAAAGCTAATCAATTAAAAAAATTAAATTCTAAAAAAAATAAAGCAGATAAGGAATTAGCAAAAGCCATACAAGCATTTGAATCAACCAAGCAAATATCAAGAAATTTCGTTAGTGATGCTTTTATTAAAGGTTTTGAGAAGGCATTAGATAAAAATCCAAAAGAACAAGATAAAATATTTTCTAGTGATAATTTAGCTAAAAAAATAAATGTATTCGGCATCTCAGATCGTGATGAAGATGACAGCAAGAAATACCTTATGGGTGCATTTTCAAGCCTCAGCACCGCTGTGAAAAATTTGAATCAGATAAATTCAGGACAGTTAGAGTCTGGAAGTAGAACAGACGCAGGCGTATCCGAATCTTATTCGCAGAATTTTGATTACACAAAATTATCCACCGAGATCATCCTTTTTGACGAAATTAAGGAATTTCAAAACAGAATTAATCAAATTAAAAATACTGGTTTTAGCGTCAAAACAATCTATCAGGCCATGAAAGGCAAAGTGGATTTTAAAGCCATTGAAAATGGCGCACTAAATGACGCAACACAAGAAGGACCAATAAACCAAAATATTTTAAGACTTGCCAATTTAATTAACATTTTTGATGGCGATAAAAAAGCTATCAAAATTGCTACTGAAGATTTTGCTTCAAAATTGGGAAATTTAACTTACGAAGAATTAGATACAGTTTCTGCAACAATAAATGGCCTTGATTATACACTCACATCTAGCGGAGATAATAATAGTGCCACGCAAAGAAAAATTCTAGATCAAGCTGTGTTGGCTGCAAAAACAGCAATTGAAGTTCAGAGAAATAAAAAAATAGAAGCCGAATTATATCAATCTATCGCTGATTTTGTTGGAAATGATGAAGACAAAAGAAATGATGCTTTAAAAGAAATTGGTATCGCTTTATCTTTAAAATTACCAACTCCCATAGGAACAGAAGGGCCGCATTCTTTAGGAGAAGCAGATAAATTTATTGCAAATAATGCTGGAAGAGTTGACTTAACCAAAACCCAGACAGCCAAACTAAGTAATGCCAGAAAATTTGTTGCTCACGAGGAGTTAAGAGTCGCTTTAAAACAGAAAATAAAAGGAATTAAAGATTTCAAAGAACTTAATGGAAGCGCAGACACTCCTCCAGAAAATAATTTTAAGGACAAAGAAAATCCTTCAAAATGGTGTGAAGCATTAACTTCCGCCTTGCAAGATAAGGAAAATGGAGATAATCGCGTTATAGCATTGTTCGAGCTTTATAATGCCGCTCTTAATCTAGCTCCCAATCTTTCTCAACAACAAAAAAATGACCGAAAAGAAGATTTATTCGCCAGCGCATTTCACAATCTTGCAAAACAAAAAATCGCAGAAGCAGGAGAATTAGCAGAAATTTTATCTAATAAGCTTACTGATAGGCCAGAAATTGCTCACGCAATTATGAAAGGAACATATCAAGGCTTTGCAATGTTTGATGAATGTGAAGCGAATAAGACTAAAATCAATTTTCAAGCTACAAATTATGTAAGTTCTAGTTTAGAAGCCTATTTACCAGCGCTAACATCAGGAGAAGTTTTCATATCCCAAGTTGATTTACCAGAAATTATCGGCAATTCCGTCTTGGAAGGAAAATCTTCACGATTAAGGGAAGTTACTAGAGAATATGGCTCAATAGAAAATTCCGATAAGAACTTAGTGGAATGCCTGTTAACAAAGGTTGAAGGCGGCCCCGAGTTTGGTGAGCAATCTTTAGGAAAAGACAGAAAAGGTAATGAAAGAAAAAAATTCATAGTTAATTTCAAACCAGAGCACCCTCTCTTTACATTTGAGGGTGATAATGGCTTTCAATTTGCAAAACCAGAGGAATTTCAAGACTCATATTATACTTCCGCCTTAATTCCAATGGATGGCGAAGGAATTGAGAAAGGCCTGTCTGTAATGTTCACTTTATGCACAGAAAATGCACATGGCTATAAAGCTGGAGAAATTATGCCAGAAATTGTCAGAATTAATGATGTGGGAGAAGTTGAAAAAGTTGGATATTGTAAAAATGGCGCAGGATGGAGATCTTACCCAGAATTCTCTATTTCCAGCCAAATGAACAGTTGGTTAGAAAATTCCGATTTTGAAGTTAATGCAAAATTCAATGTAGCCGATCACAGTGCTTGCCCCAATGGCCAGCATTATTACCACGAAATGAGCTCATCTGACAAAGAATTAAATTATAAGGTTGAGACTCGTAATCATACTAACGAATTAATTATTAGCGGCAGAAATCCTAGTGAAACTAAATTTATTCAAGGTGAGCCAGAAGCAATTGATTCTGAATCAGAAAAAACTTTAAATGCCTATAAAACTCTTGTTACAAAAAAAGAAAATAAAATTTCTTTTGAAAACACCACAGTTAAAAATAGCACAAAAAGAAGTTTTTGGGATGGTCCCAGAGGTTTCATTCAAGGAAAAAGAGTTCATAACTACAATGTTACCGCCCATAATGACGCCCTAAGAAGAGACCTTAGCGACGAAGAAAGGCTTGCATATGTTACCAAAGAATTAGATGTTATTTTGCGATCTATTAAATCTAGTATGACTGATGGACATCATATTAAGCCAAAATTCGTGAAAGAATTGGTTAATATTTCAATCCCAGATTGCAACGATATTGACACCTTAAAAGAAGTTCTAAAATTTACAGAATCATTGAAAGATTTAGGAGTCAATATTGGTGATTTAAACATCTCCTTATCTGATATTAGAGATTCAGATCAATCTACTGAAATATGTGATGCTTTATTGAGGGGAGCTGGAATGTCTAAATTTACATCACCAAAAACCTTAGATTTAACAAATTCTAACACAGTTGCAGAATCTCTCAAAGAGCAAATTCTTAACTTAGCTAGCAAAGAAAGCCCTCAATTATCAATTAACAATAAGCTCTGTGAAAGCTTGTCGCAAGGTGGAAATAAACAAGCATTGATGGATTTGGCTGCTGAAAATGGAGTTAAATTGACATTTGCTGACGAAAGAACATCTTCGAATACCAAACCAACTCGTAATTACGACATTGTTGAAATTATAAGAGAGGCTGGGGAAATTAAGTTTAACGGTACTGCAATAAAAGATTTCAAACCCTCACCAGATAACGGCATCATTTTTCAAAATAATCACGACATTGTTTTAAGTGAAGATGAGTTAGAAGGATTACAGATGGCTCTTCCAATAGGAAAACATGTTAACGCCTCTAACTTAAGATTTGCTACAAAAGGCGACATAGATCCAAAGAAAAGATTTAACGGGGAAATTGCCAGACAAACTCTAGAAAGTGGAGGAATTACGCTGGTTGATAAAGGGCGTGTTTCTCAAGCCAAACCAAGCTCCCACCTTCACCCTAGAAATGAAAGCCCGGTGAAGAAACTTTCAGATTTAGGTAACACGGAACTAAAAAGAGGACATTCATCTGCATTTAGTATTGTGTAAAAACTTGCAATCAAACTTTTCCTAAACATAATTTGGCTCGGGAAGCAAGACAGGCGTTAATTTTGTGAATCTGGTCAGATTCGAAAGAAAGCAGCCACAGCAAGATCTAGCGGGTTGTCTTGTTTCCTCAAAATCTCACAAAAAACTATCATCTCAAGCTTAAGCTCAGAATTAAAATACAGAAAATTACAATATGACTTATCAAGTTCTGGCTCGAAAATATCGCCCTTCAAATTTTGATGAATTAATTGGGCAAGAAGTTCTGGTTCAAACTCTTTCCAACTCCATTTCTAGCAATAAAATTGCTCACGCTTTCATTTTAACTGGAATTCGAGGAATTGGCAAAACCACAACCGCCCGAATTATTGCTAAAGCTTTAAATTGCTTAGGTGAAAATAATGATGCAACTGCCGCCCAAATTCCTTGTGGAACTTGCTCTAGCTGCGCTTCAATTACCAAATCTAACCATCCCGATGTTATTGAAATTGACGCCGCTTCCAAAACTGGCGTTGACGACATTCGCAGTATCATTGATTCTGTGCAATATTCTCCCGCCATTGGCCGCTATAAAATCTTCATCATCGATGAGGTTCACATGCTTTCAAATAACGCTTTTAACGCTTTGCTGAAAACTTTAGAAGAACCTCCAGCACATATTAAATTTATTTTTGCCACCACTGAAATTCGCAAAGTTCCAATTACCGTCCTTTCTCGCTGTCAAAGATTTGACTTAAGACGATTAGACAGTGATGAACTTGCTTTGCATTTAAAAAATATTCTAGCTAAAGAAAATTTTAGCGCCCAAGATTTAGCTTTAAATTTAATTGCTAGTGCTGCTGAGGGTTCGGTTCGAGACATGCTTTCAATTACTGACCGCATTTTATCACATAATAACTACGCTCCAGAATTAACAGCAGATACTGTTGCAGAAGTTTTGGGTTTGAATGATCAAAATAAAATTATTGATTTTTTGGAAGTAATTTTAAAAGGCCAGGCTAATGAAGCAATTTTGGCTTTGTCTAAATTTTATGAACATTCTACCGATATTGCCGTCTTAATTGTTGATTTACAGAAAATTGCTCACAGCGTTATTTTAAACAAAACCACCGATCACCAATCAAACTCTTTTTCCACTGAATCGACCAATAAAATTAAAGATTTAGCACAAAAAACCAGCCTGATTGACTTAATTAGAATTTGGCAAATGCTTTTAAAAGGTAATTTAGAAGTTGCAAATTCATCATCTCAAAAAATGATGATGGAAATTTTGCTAGTTAGAATGTGTCATTTGTCCGATCTGCCAAATTTAGAAAAAGCCATTTCAAGTGGAGCAAAATTGGAAAATGCCAATAAAAATGTTGCAGAAAATATTCAATCCAGCAAAGATCTAAGCGGTGATTTGGTTGGCGAAGTAATGCGCAATTTTTCTGGCGCTAAAGTTGTTGACCAAGCTTAATTTAAAACAAATTCAATTATGACTTACAAAGCAAAAATTCTATTTGTTGAGGATGAAATAGATATTAGAGAAACTATTGCTGGAGTTCTGGAATCGGAAAATTACGAAGTTTTTCAAGCAGAAAATGGTAAACAAGGTTTGGAAGTTTTTTTAACCAAAAAACCCGATCTAGTAATCTCAGATATTATGATGCCAGAAATTGACGGTTATCAATTATTAAAATTAATCAGAGAGAATAAGCATATTGAGAACAGCAATGCTCCTTTTATTCTATTAACTGCGCTTGGTCAGAAAGAAGACGTTATTAAAGGTATTAATCTTGAAGCTAGTGATTATCTAATTAAACCTATCGATTTTGACTTACTATTGGCCAAAATTAAGGAAAAGATATCTAGCCATACTAAAAATAAGAAAAAATTAGAAAGCAATATTACCAATATTAAAAGTCAGGTTTCGAATATAGTTCCCGGTGAAATGCTACAATATGTTGGTTTAATTAATCAAATATCAGGAATTCTTAAGGCTGAAACATACGGCCCGTTACCCCATCAAAAATATGTTGAGGGTTTGAATAAAATTTATTTAAATTCATTAAAACTAAAAACAACTGTAGATAATCTGTTTAATGAAACAGTAATTTCCAATCAGATTGATGTTCAAGATCAAATTATTGCTCCGGTTACAATTATTAAAAACTTTATTTCTAGCTTAAATCACAAATTTCAATCTCAAATTGAACTTTCTAGGTCGAAAGACAGTTACTTGTCAGATATAAAAATTAACCAAGAAGTTTTTCTGGATATAATTCGTAAAATCATAGGATCAATTCTGAAAACCAACGATAAAGCAACAATTCGAATTTCTCCTTCTGAAGATCATTTGGGGCGCAGTATTTTCATTTTTTATCCCAATGTTGGTATTGATAAAAATCTTTTGGAAAAGCAAATTGAAAAATCTGTCTCTCGAGAAAGCTTAACAAAACAGGGGTTAGATCTTGAGATTACAGATAATGATAAAGTTGGGGTTATTTTATCGGTTCCAGATTACCGTACAGTTAAAAAGAAGACCGCATAAATATAGTGTCAAAAACATCAAATACAGGGGAAATAATCTATAAAATTCTGCATGCAGTTTTAATTTTTACCTTTTCTCTGGCTCTCACCACCCTGGTTTATTTTCTGATATTAATTTCACCAAAATACAAATCTTTTCCCCTTATAACTCAAAAAATTGAGCAGGCAATTAACAAAAATTCTGCCGAAGATTTTAAGGTCAAAATCAATAAATCTTCACTTAAATTTGATAATTTCAGCAAATTAAAGATTCGTTTTGACGATATAAGATTATTAAATGACATGGCACCAGAAATTGTTCTTCCTCAAGTTGAAGTTGAATTCTCCATCTTTAGTTTGTTGCTGCTTAAAACCATACCTGATGGAGTTAAAATTATTGGCCCCCAAATTAAAATTAACGATATGGGAAATGGTCCAGAAGTTGTTCTTAACGGTATTGATGGTGAAAATTTTCTACCGGACAAAACCCCCTTCAAAAAACTTTCAAAGATATTTTCCTCCCTAAAAAGTGGCGCAATTACAATTAAAAATTTTGTAATTATCGATGCCAAGATTGATTTTACCAATCAACTTGGAAATCAAATTATTCATTTGAAGGAATCCCAAATTAAAACTTTTTTTGAAGGAGGCTATTTTCATCTTATTTTACGCAACAAAATTAGTTTAAACCCAGAGCCTAAAAATGATTTATTGCTTTCGGCAAATTGTAAATTTAAAAAATCTCAAGGATTGAATTGCGGGATTGATTTTAGAAACTTTTATCCACCATCAATTACTTTTCTTAATTCTAAATTATCGATCCTACAAACCATCCAAGGTTTTGTGAGTGGTCAAACAAAATTTACCACTAATCCCAATTATCAATTAACCAAAGCATCTTTTAGCGCTTCTTCCGAGAAAAATCAGTTCCATTTTCCAACTCTTTTTAGTGATAAAATTGCTCTACAAAACTTACAACTTTCTGGTCAATTTGATAATGAAAAAAAAACCCTCTCAATTGATAAATTAAATTGTAATTTCGATGATACAAATTTTGCTATGCATTATGAAGCTAAAAATTTTGGCGATGATGATAAGCAAATTGTTACAATGGAATTTAAAATTAATGATGCTCCCACTAGTAAATTAGATCTTTTGTGGCCCATTTTTCTCAAAGGGAAAGATATTAGAAAATGGGTAATAAACCACATTGACGGAGGAATGATTGATGATGCATATGCCAAAATGACCTTAATTCGCAAGGGTGGAATTGATGAGCTAGGAATGATTGATTCAGAAGTAGAATTTTCAAAGATAAATATGGAATATGATAAAAATTTTCCACCAATATCAAAAATGGATGGGGTGGCTTATTTTCATAAAAAAGGCATGAAAATTGACATCACCAAAGGTGAGGTTTTAGAAAGCAGAATTGACGATGCAGTTATAGAAATAGAGAATTTTCAGTCATATCCTGCAATTCTGAAAATTAGTGGAGACATTGAGGGGAAAGCCGAAGATTCTTTGAAGCACATTGGCTACAAAACAGAATTTGTCAAAGAAATTGGAAATTATTTTAATGGCAAAGCAAGAACTTCCGTTCAAATTAATTTACCAATTATACCAGAACTAGCTCTTGAAGATGTTGAAATTGAAGTTTCATCCAGCGTTGGAAGCTTTAATAATGATTACATCAATAATTCACACATTCTTATTTCAACCAAAAAGAATGTTGGAAGCATCGACTTTAAAACCTCAATTAATTTGGACAATGCCCAGATTAATATTCCCAAATTTAATATTTTTAAAAAACGCGGCTTTCCTGGTAAAATTAATACGGTTTTATCTTTCGATGCTAAAGAAAGGTTAAATTTAAAGAAATTTAGTTGGATACAGGGAAATGAAAAAATTTCCGGTGATTTATCTTTAAATATTGACCCAATTGCAATTCGTCAAATTAATTTACAAAATAGAGGTTTTGGAAAGAGTAATTTTGATCTTGATTACCGAGTTTTTAACAATAACCGCTTTGTCAGAATAAGTGGTAAATCGATTTATCTTAAGAATATTTTAGAAGACAATATTGATGATGTTAAGGGATCTAAGAATTATACAAATAATGATATTGAAATTGTTCTTGATGAAATCACATTAGCGAACGATCAAATATTTAAAGATATTGATGTAGATATAAAATGCGATGGAGCCAATTGCGAAGCAGGATCCATCCAAGCCAAATTAAGCGACGAGCATAAAGTTGATATCGTAATCTCTAAAACTAAAACCAATAAACCCAGCTATATTGTTGGTCAAATTAGTGACATATCTTTAATTGATCGAGCCTTTAATATTTCTAATAAAATTCTGGATGGAGATGTTAGACTTAAGGCAAAAATTACTGATGATAAAATTTCAGGTAAATTCAAAATTGATTCTGGATTTACCGTTTTAAGAAATAAAGTTGTTGATGAAATTTCAGATAATGAAGTATTTAGCAAATTGAAGGACTCAATAAAAAAAAGTAATAAAATTTTCTTTGATAGTTTAGAAATAGAATTTTATTTAGAAAATAATATTTTTGATATTAAAACCCTAATTGCCAGCAGCACTGTTCTTGGAATTACCGCCAAAGGAGAAATCGATTTAAATGATGAATCAATTAATTTAAAAGGTTTGATAATTCCCGGATATGCTTTAAATAAATTATTTAATGTTGGTAAAATTCCAGTTTTAGGAAAAATTCTAGTTGGTGAAAAAGGTGGTGGAATTTTTGCCGTTAGATATGATTATTTAAAAAATCCTCAAAATGATGATGGAGAATTCAGCATCAATCCAGCCTCAGCATTCATCCCAGGAGGGATACGCAATATTTTAGACTTATTTTAATAATGCAATTCGCAAAAAATTTTCCAGATGAGCTAAGGCTTCAGATTACCACTTCCGATGTGGTTTCCAAGCGCGTTGCCTTGAAAAAAAAGGGTAAGGATCATTCTGGACTTTGCCCTTTTCACAATGAAAAAACGCCATCTTTTACCGTTAATGACCAAAAAGGCTTTTTTCACTGCTTCGGCTGTGGCGCTCATGGCGACATTATCGGCTTTACTATGCAAAGTGAAGGTTTGGGATTTGGAGAGGCCGTCATTAAATTGGCAGGCGATTATAACATTCACATTCCTCAAGTTCGAAATCGCCAGCAAGATAATCAGGAACAAGATCTAATTACTCGCCAATATTCATTATTGGAGGAGGTTTGCCAGCTTTTTGAAGGAAATTTATTCTCCCAAGGATCAAGTTCGGCCCTAAGCTATCTTTATGGCAGAGGTTTGAGCAATCAAAATATCAAGAAATTTCGCTTAGGATTTGCTCCCGAAGGTTATGAATCTCTGTTAAATCACTTAAAATCGAAAGGCTTCAGCGAGTCTGAAATGTTGGGATCTGGTGTTATTGCAAAAAGCAATAATGGTAAGCTTTATGATAAATTTCGCGGTCGGATTATTTTTCCAATCACTAATTTAAAAGGAAAAATAATTGCCTTTGGTGGTCGAATTATGGGCGATGGTCAGCCAAAATATCTCAACTCTTCCGAAACTATTTTATTCAAGAAAGGTCAAAATCTTTATAATTTTTCTGGTGCCAGAAAATCAATTTATGACAAAAAATCCGCAATAATTGTAGAAGGTTACATGGATGTAATTTCACTTGCTATGAGCGGAATTGAGAATGTTGTGGCACCACTTGGAACCGCAGTAACTCTTGATCAAATGGCAATTTTATCTCGAACAACCAACGACATAGTACTATGTTTAGATGGTGACATGGCAGGGAAAAATGCCATGAGAAGAGTGGTTAATTTAATTCTTCCCCAAATTAATTCCAAAAGCCTAATTCGCTTTGCCCTACTTCCAAACGGCGTTGATCCTGATGATTTTGTGAAAAAAAATGGTAGAGCAGCAATGGAAAATTTTCTGCGTGATGCTGATAGTTTATCAAAAGTTTTATTCGATTTTGAAGCGGCAGAATTAAACATCAATTCCCATCAAGAAGACTTAGTTTCTCCCGAGAAAAAAACCATGTTAGAAGCTAGTTTAATGGCTAAAGTAGAACTTATAGCCGATGCCAATAGTAAAAAACATTTCGGTCAATATTACCGAAATCTGCTATTTGAACTTGGAAGAAAGAAGAAATTTGCCTCCAAACCCAAAAATGTAAAACCTAAAATAATCAGTCATTTAGAGTTTAATAAACAAGATAAATATGCTTTAGCCATTATTTCCATAATCGCCAACTTTCCCGACCTCAAAGATTATCAAGATGACATGTGCATTTTGCGCAATTTAGATTTTAAAAATCATGAACTTTCAAACATCAAAGAGTCTTTGATGAATTTTATTGATAATAACGAAGGTTTAAAATTGGCAGAAATTAAAGAATATTTAAATAAACTAATTTCTAATCAGAATTTAAAACAAGAGATTTTATCTTACAAATTTTCCAATCAAAATTTGGAAAATATCACTCTTAGACTCAAAATTTTCTTGATGAAATATTTCTACGAAGAAGTTAGTGAACAATTTTCTCAAATCTTAACTTTGGGCAATGAAATTGAAACTGACGAAAAAGTTCTAAAAGATGGGAAACAAAAGGAATTGTTTAATTACAAAACCTATCTGGAGAAGAAAATTATTCAACTTGAAAGCGATTTAATATAAATGGATTAACGCTTCAAACTCTGCGTTTAAAACCCTTTTCATAATTGATAGAATTAAGAAGCCTTTTAATTTGAAAAATAAACTTATCTTTCTATTATCTGCCTTCTTTTTTCCAATCAAATTTCAGCAATTTTATGACTAGCAAGGCCAAGATCGAAGAAACTGCCAAAAAAACTACTAAAAAAACTGAGGATAAAAAATCAGAAGACGCAAAATTAGCTAAAAAAACCGTTAAAAAAGAAACGACTTCTAAAGAAGAAAAACCTAAAAAAGTTGCAAAGGTAAAAGTTCCTAAAGAACCTAAAAAGCCTAAAGCAGTAAAAAAGGCCAAACCTAAAGTTGCTAGCGTTATTGGCTCTACAAAGAAAGAAAAACCTAAAGTAATAAACAACAAAAAATTAGTTAATAAATTTGGCCAAGATTTCGCTAAATTAGCTAAGAAGGCTGTTAAAAAAGCTAAAGAAGAAGCTAAAGAATCTGCCCAAGAACCTGCTCAGGAAATCAAAATAGAAGCTGAAATTTCTGAATCTGCTATTCCTCTTCAGAAGAATATTGGAGCAATGCTCAAAATTCTACTTTCCTTGGGTAAGTCACAAGGATTTCTAACTATTGACCAAATCAAAGATCAAATTGGCGTTGAAATCTTGGAAGATAAGAAAAAACTGGAAAAAATTCTTAATATTTTCACAGAATTTAAAATTCAAGTTGTTGAAAAAGAAGATGATGCAGAAAGCCTTCTAGAAGAAGACGCTAAAGATGACGAAAAAACTCTTAAAAGAAGTGAAGATTCAGTTAAAACTTACCTAAAATCGATGAGTAATGTAAAATTACTCACCAGAGAAGACGAAGTTGAAATTGCCATTAGAATTGAAGGAGGAAGGGCAAAAACTGTCCGCGCTTTATATCAAAGCCCAATGTTAATGAGATATTTTGTTGATTGGTATGAAGGACTATCAACTGGAGTTATTTTACTACGCGACATCATTAGAATTGACGAAACCTACAATTCCGAATTAGAAGAAATTATTAAAAATAACGAAGATGCGGCGGCCAGCGCTGAAGCAGAATCTGATGAAGATATTGACATTGAGGAAGATGATTTTGAGCTTGATGAAAATCAACAACCAGAAACTTTTGAAGATGAAGAATTAGAAGCTTTTGATGACAGCGTAGTTTCTTTCGTTTCTATGGAGAGAATTTTGATGCCAAAAATGCTCGATTTATTCCAAAAAATTTCCAGTTTCTGTCAAAAAATTCTTGATAAAAGCACTGGAAAAACTCCAGAGCAAATTAGCACTAATAAAGACATTATCAAGCTTAAGGAGCAATTTGAAGAATTGGCCAGCGAGGTTAGTTTTAACGACAATCTAATCAAAGCTTTAGTTGATCAACTTTACGATGCTCATAAAAAACTATTAGATACCGAGATTTCTTTATTGAAATTGGCTGAGTCTTACAAAATTTCCCGCGCCTCTTTCCTTGAAAACTATTCTGGAATTGAAGCAAGTGATTCAGAATGGATCAAGAAAATTGCTAAAATTAAAGATAAAGCGTGGAAAAATTTCTCTTCCAGCGAAGAAGAAAAAATCATCTTCTTGCAAGGTAGAATTATCAAGATTGCCAAAGTGATGGGCTTAAATTTGAAGGAATTTAAAGATTTAATAAATATTGTTCGCAAAAGCCAATTTGAAGAAGAAAAGGCTAAAAAAGAAATGATCGAAGCCAATCTGCGCCTAGTAGTTTCCATTGCTAAAAAATATACTAACCGCGGTTTGCAATTCTTAGATTTAATTCAAGAAGGCAATATTGGCCTAATGCGTGCCGTTGATAAATTTGAATACAAAAGAGGTTACAAATTTTCAACCTACGCAACTTGGTGGATTCGCCAAGCAATAACTCGCGCTATTGCTGATCAATCTAGAACCATCAGAATTCCAATTCACATGGTGGAAACCATCAACAAAATTGTCAAAACTTCTCGTCAATTAACACAGGAATTAGGCAGAAACCCTGATGCGCAAGAAATTGCCGATAAATTATTGATGCCAGTTGAAAAAGTTAGAAAAGTTTTAAGAACTTCGAAAGATCCAGTCAGTTTAGAATCTTCTGTTTCGGGAGATGATGAAGATTCAATTCTAGGTGATTTCATTGAAGATAAAACAGCAGTTCTTCCGAGTGATGCAACTCTTTATTCCAAACTGAAAGAAGTTACAACTCAAATGCTTTCAGGATTAACGCCAAGAGAGGAAAGAGTTTTAAGAATGAGATTTGGAATTGGAATGGCGACAGATCACACTTTAGAAGAAGTTGGAAAGCAATTTTCGGTTACCAGAGAAAGAATTAGACAAATTGAAGCTAAAGCACTTCGTAAATTGCAGCATCCAAACAGATCGAGAACTTTGAAGACTTTTGTTGAGGATTAAACTCCCTGACCAATATTGCAAAATAAAGATTAGAAACAATCTCGGTTGATAAGTCGAAATTGTTTCTAATTATTTTCTATTTCATTTTGCAAGATAACATTTCAGAAACAATTTTCTCCTCATCAAAATCAATCTTTTCATCGCCAATAACCTGATATTTCTCGTGGCCTTTTCCAGCCAGAATTAAAATATCGTTAGCTTGCAACTGTGAGATGGAAAATTTAATTGCCTCTTTACGATTACCAATCTCAAATGTTTTAGACAAATCGCAAACGGCCATAATTTCAAACCTGACAATATTAGCATCTTCATTTCTTGGATTATCATCAGTCACAATAACAAAATCTGCTAAATTACTGGCAATTTTTCCCATTTGCGGCCTTTTGCTTTTATCGCGGTTTCCACCGCATCCAAATAAAACATGTAAATTATTGTGCGGCATTTCCTTGGCATTTTCCAAAACATTCTGCAGCGCATCTGGAGTGTGAGCGTAATCAATGAATATTTGCGCGCCATTTTCCATTTTACTGACAAGCTCTAGCCTTCCTTTTGCCGCTTTAATTTTGTGCAAATTGCTAGTTAAGAGATCAATTTGAGATTGGTTCAAATTGTAATAAGAAATTACCATCAAAATAGCGCACAGAATATTGTATTGCTGAAATTGACCCAAAAGATTGATGTTTAGCGGATATTTTTTGTCAAAAATAATAATTTCTTGCCCATAAATCTTGGCATCACAATTCAGGTTTTTAATTCCGTAACTAAATAACTTTAAATTTTGCTGATTTACAATTTTCTTAATTTGTGAAAATTGATCAATATCAGCGTTAATAATAGCTGGAGATTTGGCTTTTAACTTCTTAAATAGAAGCATTTTGCAATTAAAATATTCCGTCATCAATTTGTGGTAATCAAGATGATCTTGGGTGAAATTAGTAAAAGATGCAGCGCCAATATTAATTCCCGCCATCCTTCCCTGATCAAGACCAACTGAACTGGCCTCAATTGCCACATCGTTAATGCCATTTTCCTTAAGAATTGCCAGATTTTTGTACAAAGAAACAATATCAGGAGTTGTTAATTCTGAAGAATTCAGATTCTGTAAATTTTGATTCAAACTAATTCCAATCGTTCCAATTGCAGCAGATTTTTTACCTAAAATTTCCTGCATTTGATAGATAAAATAAGCCACTGAAGTTTTTCCGTTAGTTCCAGTTACAGCCAAAATATTTTCTGGTAAATTGGGGTAAAATTTTTGCAGTGCTAAAATTAATTCTTCAAAATCATTTTCAACCTCAATAATTTCTGGGCTCTTTTTATTTAATACTCCTTTGCGGCAAATAACTGCAATTGCACCTTTATCAATTGCGCTTTCAATAAAATCAACTCCATCATTTAACGAGCCTTTTAAGGCAAAAAATACTGATCCTTTTGCAACTAATCGCGAATCAATTTCAATTGACGAAACTTCTGAATCAGAATTGCAATGTTCTTTAAATAAGGTCTTGAGTTTCATATTTGCTTCTTGAGTTCTAAAAACCAAATCATTACTCTTGTGGCCTTAAATTCAACCCCAAACATTCAACTCTTCACAATTATGATGGAAAAATTCCGCAATCTTTCGAATAACATTTTCTTCAAAATTTTTCTAGGATTTGTCGCCTTAACCTTCGTAATGTTTGGGGTTAGTGGCTTTCTTTTGGGAAATGGTAATTCATGGATTGCAAAGGTTGGTGGGAAAACCATTACTTACAACAGTTTTATAGAAAAATACCAAAATGAGCGGGATATGATTTACCAAACTCAAAGCGACAAAATTGGTAAAGAAGATCTACTGAAATATTTAAATTCTGACCAATTTAAGCAAGATTCTCTAAGCAGAATAGTGATGAGAGATTTAGTTTCTTCATTGCAAGAAGAGTTTGAAATCTACCCAAATAAAAATTTAATTTTAAGACAAATCGTCAAAAGCCCAGCATTGCAAGATGTGGATGGCAAATTTGATCGCGCCTTGTACCAAAACTTTTTACGCAATAGCGGCCTTAGCGAGAAAGAGCATTTGGTTAATTTGTCTAATGAAGTATTTGGATCTTTAGTTTCTGGAATTTTTTCATCCAAAACCAAAACTGACGATTCTTTAGTAAAAGACCTTTACCAGCATCAATTCCAAACCAGAATTATTGATTCAATAACTATTTCCAAGAAAAATATTGGTAATGTTAAAACTCCTAATAAAGAACAATTAGTTGAGTTTTTTAAAGACAATCAATCCAAATTCACTGTGCCTCAAATGCGCAAAGTTGAGTTCATTTCCTTTAATATAAATGACTTAAAAGGCGAAGTTAAGGTTAGTGAAGAAGAAATTTCTGCGCAATATGAAGCCAATAAAAGTGACTACAGAACTATCCAAAAGGCTAATTTTTACCAAGTTTTATTTGATGAGAAAGAAAAAGCAGAAGAATTTTCTCAAAAATTAAGCTCTAAAACCACCAATAAAGAACAAGAATTTGTTAAATTGTCAGCCGAAATTGGCAAAGATAAACCAGAAATTACTTTAAATGGGGTTTCTAAAAATCAATTCCCGAAAGAAATTGTTCAGGCTTTTAATCTTAAGGAGGGGGAAGTTAGTCAAATTCTTGAAAGCGGGCTTGGTTTTCATATTTTTTACTTAAAAAATACAATTCCAGCCAAAGATTTAACTTTGGAAGAAGTTAGGGACGAAATTACAGAAAGTCTTTTAAGTGCCAAAGAAAACAGTCAAATTGGAGACGCCTTAAGAATTGTTGAAGATGAAATTCTGGCCACTAATTCACTAGAAAAAGTTGCCGCTAAAATTAAGGTTAAAATAAACAGTGATTTACCAAAATTTGATGAACAAGGTAAAGATTTCTCCGGAAAAGAAATTGCTGAAATTGCTGCTTTGGAAGGATTTGCTAAAAATAGTTTTTCTTTGCAAAAAGATCGAGTTTCAAAAATATTAGCCTCTAAAAGTAATAAAAAATATTACATTTTATTTGTTAAAGAAATTGAACAAGAAAGAAAAAAGACTCTAAATGAGGTAAAATCAAAGGTCATTTCTTTGTGGGTTAAAGAAAAACTTCAGGAAAAAATGCAAGAACTTGCAGAAAAAGTTAGTGAAGAGATTAAGCAAAGAACAACTAATGTTTCTCAAATCGTCGCTAAAAATAAGTTAAAATTAGAGACAAGCGAACTTCCAAGATTTTACATGGTAGATTCAGGAAATGGCCAGAAAGTTCCATATTCCGATGCTTCAATAAAAGAAATTTTTCAGCTTAAAATTGGTCAATCATCTACTCCAAGAAAAATTTCCAGCGATAAAATTGTCATTACAATTTTAAGGGAAATTAAAACTCCCAAAATTGATTCTGAAAAATTACAAAATTTAAAATTAAAAATTGAAGATGAATTTGCCAGTGAAATTGGAATGAGTTTTGATGGCTACATTCAGGCTAAATTCCCAATTAAAGTTAATAGGGAATTATTAGATGGCTTGAATCAGCAAAATTAAAAGCACAATAATGCCAATAATCACTTCCAAACAAATATCTGCCGATCTACTAACCCCAGTTCTGGCTTTATTAAAAATTAAAAAACACTTTCCAAAACATCATTTCTTGTTTGAGTCAGTCGAAAAAGGCAATAATCGTGGGCGCTATTCGGTAATTGGCGTGATGCCAGATTTAATTTTTAAATGCGAGGATCAAAAAGCCTATTTAAATGACAAAAAGCTTGATGAACATCCAATTTTGGCACTTCGTAATTTAATTAATAAGTCGCAAATTAAGTCAGATTGCCCCGTTCTTTCTGCCGGAATTTTCGGTTACATGTCTTACGATATGGCGCGCTTGATGGAAGAATTACCTAACAACAATCTTCCTGACGACATCCAAATTCCTGATTCAATTTTCATTCGTCCGCAAATTCTCATTGTTTTTGATTCACTTTTTGATGTAATTAACATTCACGCACCAATTTACGAGAAAGAGAATTCAGATTTAGCTCAGGAAAATATCGAAAAAATCACTGAAATATTAAATGAACAAATTCTAATTCCAAAGGCCAAGAAAACTGACATAATTTCAGAATTTAAGTCAAATTTCACCAAAGATGAATATTGCTCTGTAGTTAATAAAAGTAAATCTTTCATCACTGAAGGTGAAATTTTTCAAGTAATTCCCAGCATCAGATTCACTAGCCATTTTAGCCAAGAAAATTCTTTTGAATTTTACCGCAAGCTGCGCTCAATAAACCCTTCACCATTTTTATTTTACATTAAATTTGAAGATTTTTGTCTAGCTGGCTCCAGTCCAGAAATAATGGTTTCAGTAAAATCTGGTCAAATGACTGTTCGACCTCTTGCAGGAACTAGAAAAAGAGGAGAAAATGCTTTGCAGGATCAAGAAATTGCCGCAGAACTTTTAGGAGATGAGAAAGAAATTGCCGAACATTTAATGTTAATCGATTTAGGGCGCCATGATGTAGGTCGAGTTTGCAAAGCGGGAAGCGTTAAATTGACCGAGAAAATGATCGTCGAGAATTACTCTCATGTAATGCATATTAGCTCAAATGTGGTTGGAGAGTTAGATGCGCAAAAATATGATGCTTTAGACGCCTTAATTAGTGGTTTTCCAGTAGGAACCGTTAGTGGGGCACCAAAAATTCGTGCAATGGGAATTATTGAAGAAATTGAAAAATGCAAAAGAGGTTTTTACGCTGGATGTGTTGGTTATTTTTCAGCAGATGGGGAAATGGAAACCTGCATCACTTTGCGCAGCGCCTTAATTAAGAATAATAAAATTTACTTACAAGCAGGTGCTGGAGTAGTTTTTGATTCCAACCCAGAATCGGAATATCAAGAATGCCTAAACAAAGCAGCGGCACTAATGAAAGCTGCAGAGCTTTAGTTTTTCTAGCAACTCTGCGTGGTTTTTAAAATGCAGTAGAGGCTTTTTTTCGTCCAAGCTCTCATTTCCAAAAACTTCCTTCTTAACTAAATTCACTGCAATTTCGTCATCTGCCAATAAAACTGGCTGACATCCTGAATCAATGGCACAATTCATATCCACCATCGTGTCCCCAATAAACCAGATCAAATCTTTGTCGGGGTTTAAATTGGAAAATTTTAAGGCCAAATCAACTGGCGCTCTGTGAGGCTTGTCAAACTGCGCATCATTTGCACCAATAATTGCTTTAAATTCGTGAGAAATATCTAAATGATTAGCTTCCAACCTCAAAGCTTCGTTGGTTTTGTTGCTAATAATAAAAAGAGGAACATCTTTGCTGGAAAGAAAATTAATGGATTTCACGGCACCATTTAAAAAACTAACCTTTTCTAAATGATGAGCTCGGTAAGATTTCTTAAAAATTTCAGCTGCAAACTCCCATTTTGCGCCAAAAATTTGTGGAAATAATTCTCGCGCCGATTGATGAATTTCCTTTTTGGTTTTTTCCAAATCCCAAATCTCTAAATCCATTTTTTGCAATGTTTCATTCATTGCAAAGTGAATTAAATCCCAGCTTTCAACCAGAGTGTTGTCCCAATCGAATATTATTGCTTTTGGTTTATGAATCATTTTTGACCTTTTCTTTTGCTAATTTTTGGCTTTCTAATGTAAAGCGCAGATGTTGCAAATTGCTGATTTGGAGAATATTTTTGCTGTGCTAGAAGAGCAACATTAGCCGCGTTAATAAAATCATTTTGCTCAAAAATCACAGCATTTTCACCTGCTTCAATGATTTTTTTTGCGCTGCCTGCTAAAATGAATTTTTCTTTTGGAAGGTAGACTTCAATTTCATCTGCCTTAATTAATTTTGGCTCAAAAACACTTTGCAGCTGTTTATTTTCAACATTAAATTCCTCAATAAAAAGCTCTTCTAATCTGGCATCATTTACCACCAAAATTTTCTTAATTTGACTTTTTTCCAAATAATCGAAGGCTGCGGCCTCTAAACTGTCAATTGCAATTACTGGTAATTTAGTAGTAATTGCCAAAGCTTTGGCACAAGAAAAACCTACTCTAATTCCTGTAAAACTACCTGGTCCATTGGTAAAGGAGATTAAATCTAAATCGGAATACCAAATCTCAGATTCATTTAAACATTCTTCAATTAAGGTAACCAAAAGTTCGGAATGCTTATTTTCTTCAAAAATATTACGCTGAGATTTTACTTTTCCATCAAATAAGACAGCCACTGAAAGTGTTTGATTGGTGGTGTCGAAGGCGAGAATTTTCATTAATATTATTTATTTTTAGCTTTCTAAAAAAGTTATTTTTCCAATTCATCAATGTAGGAAATAATTACATCTAAGCCTTTTTGCCAAAAATCGGCCTTGCTAGCATCTAGCCCGAAAGGAGCAAGAAGTTCTTTGTGGTGAAGCGTTCCACCAGCCTCTAGCATTTTGAAATATTTATCTTCAAAGCCTTCCAAGCCAGATTTGTAAACTCCGTAAAGCGAATTAACCAAGCAGTCACCAAAGGCGTAGGAATAAACATAAAATGGAGAATGGACAAAATGTGGAATGTAAGACCAATAATAATGGTAATGTTCGTCGTATGTGAAAATGTCTCCAAGTGAATCTTCCTGAACTTCCATCCAAAATTTATTTAAATCTTCCAGAGAAACTTCGCCAGATTTACGTGCTTGGTGAACTTTTCTTTCAAATTCTAAAAAGGAAATTTGACGAATAACGGTGTTAATCATGTCTTCCACTTTACTGGCGATAATTAATTTGCGCTTTTCGCTGTTTTCTTCACGACGTAGAATTTCCTGAAAAGTTAATTGTTCACCAAAAACTGAAGCAGTTTCAGCCAATGTTAGTGGAGTTCCGGCCATTAAATTACCTTGCTTTGAGGCCAATACTTGATGAACTCCATGCCCCAGTTCATGTGCCAAAGTCATTACATCGCGAACTTTTCCTTGAAAATTCAACATTAAGTAAGGATGAACTCCTGGAACAGTTGGATGAGCGAATGCTCCAGAATCTTTGCCATCTTTAACACCAACATCGATCCAAGGATTGTCGAAGAATTTTTGGCCCAATTCTCCTAATTTTGGTGAGAAAGAATCGTAAGCGCAGCGCACAATTTCCTTGGCTTCGTCCCAAGAAGTTAGTTGATTTTCAGCGTCGGAAATTGGTGCATTACGATCAGAATAATGCATTTTTGTTTTGCCTAAAATTTTGGCTTTAATTTTGTAATAGCGATGCGAAATTGCTGGGTAATTTTTTTTGACTGTAGAAATTAGACTTTCCACAACTTCATCTTCAATGAAATTACTGACATTTCGACTAGAAATTGGTTGTGCAAATCCACGCCATTTATCATTAATGTCTTTGTCTTTGGCCAGCACATTGGTTATAAAACTCAAAGTTTTACTATTCTGCTTTAAAACTTCACCAATAACTTTAGAGGCTTCACGACGGATTTTTTCATCACCGCTACTTAAGAGATTAAAAATTTGTGAAGAATTCAGATTTTTTCCATCGAATGGAAATTGCAGATTATTAATTGTTTCATCAAATAATCTATTCCAAGCCGCTCTTCCGGTAGATGATTTATCTAGCATTAATTTTTCTAGATCTTCACTTAATTGATATTTTTTGAAGGAGCGAACATCGCGTAAGTAAGGTTGGTATCTTTGTAAATCTTCATTTTGCTTGATTAAATCATCAAGTTTTTGGTCGTTAATTTGGTTAATTTCAATGTCGAAAAAAACCAAAATGCTGTAAATGTCGTTAATTTTATCTGACGAATTCTGGAAGAAGGCAATGTCTTTGGGAGAATCTTGCTTGGTTGCGTAATTTAAATAAGAGAAGCTGGAAATTTTTCCTAAATTTTCTGAAATAATTTCAAATTCTTTAATTGATTTCGCAAAATTATCCGCCGAAATTTCCTGCAATTTTCCTTGGTAATTTTCCTTAAATTTCTCAGCTAATTTTTGAGAATTGATAAAATCTTGCTCAATATTTTCATCATTAATAGAAGAATAAAAATCGCTTAAGTCCCAATTTGGAAGGTTGGTTAATTTTTCTGTCATTTTTTTGTGGAATAATTAATAAGAAAATAAGTTGCAAAAAATACACACTTTATCTTAATTGACCAGTTCTTAAAAATTTAACTTTTCCAAATTATCCCATGCAAAACATAATCACTTACCGCGGAATTACTCCAACTATTGATCCTTCATCCTTTGTTGCTCCTAATGCTTTTATTTCTGGAGACACTAAAATTGGTAAAAATGTTGGAATCTGGTTTGGCTGCGTTATTCGTGGCGATGTGGCTAAAATTCGCATTGGCGACGACACTAACATTCAAGACAATACAGTAATTCACGTTACCAGAGCTAATCATGTGCAGAATAAAACTGGAGACGAAGGCGCACCAACAACAATTGGCAAAGGCGTAACCATTGGCCACAGCGCTGTAATCCACGCTTGCACAATTGAAGATTATTCTTTCATTGGAATGGGCGCAATTGTGATGGATTTAGCAATAGTTGAGGAATATGGTATGTTGGCAGCTGGAGCGGTTTTAACACCAAAAAAAGTGGTTAAATCTGGTCAAATTTGGGCAGGTAATCCAGCAAAATATTTCCGCGATTTAACTAAGGCAGAAAAAAATTACATTAAAACCTCAGCAGAGAATTACATTGATTTAATGCGGGAATACAAAAATTAGCTAAATAACCACACTAAAATTGCTTTTTGCGCGTGAAGGCGATTCTCAACCTCATCGAAAACAACCGATTTATTTCCGTCAATCACATCAGCCGTTACCTCATATCCGCGGTAAGCTGGAAGGCAATGAGTGAAAATTGCGCCGGGTTTTGCAAGCTCTAGAAGCGATGAATTAACCTGAAAAGGCATTAACAGATTAAGCTTTTCTTGTCGCTCTTCTTCATCCTTTTCTACTCCTTGACCCATTGAAATCCAAGTGTCAGCAATCAGAACATCAGTATTCTTAGCGGCTTCTTGGGCATTTTTACAAATATTAATTCTAGCGCCATTTTTCTGAGCAATTGCAATTTCTTCATTGCAAAAATCTAGTTCCTGAGGAATGGAAATATTTAAGGTGTAGTCGAAAATCTTAGCTGCATGAATGTAGGAATTTAAAACATTATTAGCATCTCCAAACCAACTCAAAGTTTTTCCCTGAATTGAACCTAAATGCTCTTCAATAGTTAAAATTGAAGCTAATATTTGGCAAGGATGACTGTAATTGCTAAGTGCGTTAATAACTGGAATTGTGGCATTTTGAGCAACTTCCTCCAGCAAACTGTGTTCTTTACAGCGAATCATCACACAATCAACCAAGCGAGAAAGAACTTTGGCAGTGTCTGCGGCAGTTTCACCTTTGCCAAGCTGCATGTCATTTTTGTTCATCACAATGGCGTAGCCACCAAGTTGGTTAATAGCAGCTTCAAAAGAAATTCTGGTACGGGTTGAAGGCTTCTCAAAAATCATCGCCAAACTTTTTCCATCCAGAATTTTTCTGGCTTCAAAAGGGTCTAAATTTTTAAGATGTTTGGCGCTGTTAACAATTTCAATTAAATCGCTGCCTGCAATTTTATTTAGGTCGATAAAATGTTTCATCTATTCTTAAAATAAATTAAAAAGGGAATCGTTTTTAGTGTTCTATTAGCTAATTGTCAAGATTGGGGTTTAAAACTCTAGAAAGAGTTGTTTCAGAAAAATAAAAACTGGTTTTACTTTGATTTAATTTCTAAAATTGCACAATAAAATTCTCTCCAATTAATAGCATTTATTAATGGCAAAAACAATCATTATAACAACCGGTGGCACTGGTGGACACATATTCCCTGCCCGAATTCTTGCAAGAAGCCTCAGCAACCAAGGTTTTAAAGTTTTAATTTTGGGTGACAAAAATTACGCTAAATATCACCAAGCAGACGACCAATTTAAATTTCATATCATTTCATCTTCTAAAATCGTCGATTCACCTTGGCCATTAATTAAGGCTGCATTTAAAATTTCCTGTGGAATCATTCAATCTCTGTTCTTTTTGCTTAAATATCGCCCACAAAAAGTGGTGGCTTTTGGTGGATATTCAACTTTTCCAATTTTAGTTTCGGCAATTTTACTGCGTAGAAAAATAATTCTGCACGAGCAAAATGCACATATGGGAAAAGTTAATAGAATATTTTCAAAATATGCCCATAAAATTGCCTTAACTTATCAAAAAACTGACGGCTTTGCGGCTCACACAAAAATAATTGTAACGGGAAATCCAGTTCGAGAAGAAATTTTGTCTTTAAGTAAAGAAGAGTATCAATTGCCACATTTTAATAAGGCAGAAAAAATTGACAATTTGGGTTACGATGTGGTTTTGGCCTCGCAATTTCATCAAAAAAGCAACAAAGAAACCTTCAATATTCTAATAATTGGCGGATCGGGTGGGGCGAAAATTTTTAGCGAAATTTTACCCAAGGCCATTTTTAATTTACCAGATCGCCTGAAAGATCATCTGAAAATTGAACAGCAATGTCGATTGGAAGATTGCACACCAACATTTGACAGCTACGAATCTTTCGACATCGCCGTTAATATTAGTAATTTCTTTGTTAATATAGCGGAGAAAATTTCACAATCTCATTTAATTATTGCCAGATCTGGATCTTCTTCTTTAGCAGAATTTTGCTGCGCTAAAAAACCAATGATTTTAGTTCCCTTTGCTAATTCCGCCGATAATCATCAAGAAAAGAATGCTCTTCATGTTTCTGATAAAGGAGCTGCAATTGTTATTAAAGAGGGTGATTTTAACATTCAATTACTCACTCAAACTTTAGGAGAATTAATAGATAATCCTGCTATTTTGCAGAAAATGTCTAAAGCAGCCTTAAAATGCGCCAATTTAAAGGCCAATGAAAATCTAACGAATTTATGCAAAAATTAAATATTGGGGAAGAGTTAAAAAGAAAAAGGCAAGAATTGGAAGTTACAATTGCGGAAATTAGTGAAAGTTTAAAAGTTAACAGCGCAGACATCGAATTTCTGGAAAAAAATTACTTCCACTTAATGACCAAACATATTTACTTAACCGGATTAATTCGCAGCTATTGTAAATTACTTAAAATTGATGATGAAATTTCTTTAAAATATGTTCAAAGCCTGAGCCACAACAGCAATACTAAAAATGTTAAACATAAATTGATTAACTTTAATGGTGAATTAGACCGAAACCCAAGCAAGAAGCATTTATTAAATGCTTCTTTAATTTTCATTTTAGCTTTTATTGTTTTAATGCTGCTGAGCAGCTTTCGGTCACCAGATTTCGAAATTGGAGATCTAATTGTTAATCAATTCATCAAAATAAAACCATAATTCATGATTCCAGCGAATTTTTTAAGTTTTCTGCAAAACTTTCCAAAAATAGAAATAAGAAATCCGCGTATTGTAATTATTACAATTGCGGTTTTTATCGGGATACTTGTTTTATTGCCCTTAACAATTAGCGGCTCATCTTTCAAATTAAAATTAGAACAAAAAATTAGTCAAAAAATTGGCGCTGTCTTTAAAATTAATGGTAAAATTAGAACCAGTTTTCTGCCTTTACCAAAAATTTCTCTAAGCAATGTAGAAATTTCCAATTTGCGCTTTGATGAAAAATATTTAAGCAGTGCATACATCCAAAGCATTATTATTAAACCGAGATTTTTTTCATTATTTGGAAGCAATGTTCAAATTAAAAAATTAACTCTTTCAAACCCTAAAATTGAAAATATTTACGCTCCAATTTTGGAGAATAAGAAAATTCTGAGCAAAAAAGAACCTCCGAAAATTATTGATGAAAGCTTACTTGGTTGGTTATTTAGAGTTGATGAGAATAAAGATTTCTTTAGTTTTGAGAATATTAAAAACATTGAAGTTAAAAATGGATTCTTAACCAGAAGAGATATTGAGGAGCGAATTGCACTTGAATTTGGTGAGGTTAATTTCTGGCTCAAGAATAAAAAACAAAGCTTTTCTGTGGAAGGAAATTTCTTTTCCGATCAAGTTCCCAACTCTTTTGAGTTGATTGCCCACACCAAAAATGATCGTCAATCTATTTTAAAAATTCGCTCATCAATTTTGAACTTATCTTTAAGTGGAGAATTTTCCGATGCAAACTTAAAAGATCTAATTAGATCAAACTTCTCTGGAAAAATTGATGCCCAAATTTTTGATCTTAAAAGCTTCGTCGGCAAATATGTGGCCAAGAATGGTATTTTACACAAAAAAATAAACCAAACCTCTCCCATTAAAATTAGTGCTAACATTAAGAATAAATCTGGAAAAATTGACATTGAAAATATTATAATTAATTCAAAATTAATTAATGGTGAAGGTGGAATAAAAGGTGATTTTTCTCAAGAAAAGTCAACAAAGCCAGAAATTACAGTGAGTTTAAATTTTAGTAATATCGATATTGACTCTTTGTGGTTCTCAGGCGCCTTAAATAGCGGAGAAAATACTACCAATATTGAAGCGGAAATTATTAAGCAATTTTTACCAGAAGATGTTATTGATGACAATAAAACTTACATTCTGGAAGATAAGAGTAATTTAAAGCCTATTTTTGAGAATCTAGATTTTGATGCTGAAATTAATATTGAATCCGTTAAATATCGATCTAACGATTTAGAAAATGTTAATTTTAATTTTATCACTTCTGAAAATGATCTGTATTTAAAATCTTTAACGGCCGAAATTCCAAATGGAAGATTATCCGCAGATGGAATTCTGGTCTATGAAAATAGCATCTTCAGAATTAGAGGGAAATTGCTGGTTGAAGGAAATAATTTGCAAAAATCTCTTAATTGGATTGGCCTTAAAGCTGACCATTTAAAACCTAATATTTTCACAAATTACCGCCTAAATGCCTATTTTTTAATGTTACCAAGCTTCAATTCCATCAAAAACCTCACCTTAACATTTGGAGATAATTTCGCACAAGGCAACATTTTAATTGATGATTCATCTGTCATTTCTAATTTAAATATCGACCTAAATATCGATCATTTAAATTACGATGATCATTTCGTGAAGAATAAATATTCCACCTATTTGTCATCTGGATCATTATTAAATAAGCTGATTTGGCTAGAAACCTCTGATCTAAGCCAAGATATTAACCTAAAATTTAATCGGATTACTTTCGATGGAAAAACCCACAATAACCAAGATTTTACACTTAAAACTGATTCTAAATATTTAAATATCTCCTCTTCCAGCCTAGGTAATATTGAAATTACTACCGATTTAAGACCTAAAATTAGCATCAATATTGAAGCTAATAATCTGGAATTCAATCAAGACCAACATTTGGGACAAAAATTCTTCAAACTACCTTCCCTAAATAATTTTGATGGAGAAATTAATATTAACATTGGCAATCTTCAAATTGGTAAGTGGCGAGCTAGGAATTTACAAATTTCCAGCCCAATTGAAGACGGAATTGCCGAGCTGGAAACTTTCAAATTTAATTCTAACCAATTTATTGCAAGCAAAGGAAAGGTAGGGTTTGGGGAAGCAAAATTTGATGGAACAGTAATTTTAAAATCACTAAAAACTGTTAATGGCAGTTTTGAATTTCGCCAAGGAGACATTAAAGATATTCTTCTCCCTTTAATGAATATTGAAAATATTAGTGGAATTTCCAATGTTAGCGCCATTGTTAATTCTTCTGGAGAAAGCGCAAAAGAATTTCTACGCAACCTCTCAATTCAGGCAAAATTTTTAGGATCAAACATTAAAATTGAGGGTTTTGGAATCTACGATCTAGCCTTCAAACTAGCCAGAATAGATCAATATTTAGATGATTTCAGATCGGCCAATAAAATATTGTTCAAACAAGATTCGGCAAGTGTTTTCAAAGATGTTTCTGGCGACATTTTAATTAAAAAAGATGCTAATGATAAATTCCAAATTAAGGCCAAAAATACTGGAATTAGTACTGTTTCGTCAGGAGAATTTGAAATTGGAAGTCAAATGTTAAGCGGCTCGTCAAATATAATTTTCTTAACTGGAAATAGAAAAAAACAAGTTCCAATTAACATTGGGGTGAATTTTTCTGGAAAAGCGACAGACTTAAAAACAAGCAGTAATTTAAAACAAATTGAACAATATTTAGGTCAAGTTTTGGGGCGCAATAATAATGTTCCAGCTCCCATAAAGGCACCGGAAAGTTCCCTACAAAACTCTTCTGAAGCTCCTTCAATTAAGCAGCCGTAGAATTCTTCTTTCTTGCTTAACTTTCCATCCAGAATTAATTGGTAAATTCTTTCCAGTTTTTTAAACCGCGGCTTGTAAATTCTTTGAGAAATTTTCATTAAAGCAAAGCTTAAATAGCGAGTTGCCACCATCTTTTCTAATTTTCTGAACTTTTCTAAATCTAGCAAAAAACCTACATCGCATTTTCTAAAAATTTTAGGGAAATTTTTCTTGGTTTCTTTTTGTAAAATTTCTTTAGCCTCTAAAATTGCATTCGAAGCCAGAGAAATTCTACTATTAATTATTTCAGAATCTGGCAGGTTTTTGAGAAAATTACGAATTTTATTGCGCAAAAATTTTTCATCTTCATTAGATTCATCTTCCACCCAGGAAATTTTCTTGTTTTGTAAATATTGCGTCAAATCAGTTTTGGAAAATTCTAAAAATGGTCGAATAAGTTTAATTTCCTGGAAATTAGTAATTTTATTCATCGCCGCCAAACCGTCAATTCCACTGCCACGGAATAGTCTAATAAGAAAATTTTCTGCCAAATCATCTTGGTGATGACCCAAGAATAAATGTTTAATTTTATTTTTCTGGCAAAAGTCACCCATTA
>JBLHVR010000005.1:0-45008 GCA_047628655.1 Lentimonas sp. | reverse complement strand
TAATGCAGCACAAGAAATTTATTTAATAATTAAAGAGGCTTTAGGCAAGAAAGTTAAAATTCTCTCAGTCCTTAGATTTTTAAATTATTGTGATTACCAAAGTTACTACCAAAAATTCACTCAAGCTGGTTTATTTGGAATTTCCATTGAATATCAAAATATTAATCTGGAATTTAAAAATATTTTTCACGATGTGCCAATTTTTGCATGGACGGTAAATGACGTACAAATTGCCAAATCATTGAAAAATCTAGGAATTGAAAATGTTACGAGTGATTATTTAGAAAAAATTTAAACCAGAATGACGAAGGAAAAACCACATTATTTAGGTCACAGAAAAAGGTTAAAAGAAAAATTTCTCAAAGAATCATCTAATCTTCCCGATTACGAGATTTTAGAGATTTTGCTTTTCTCCGCCCTTCCAAGAAAAGATGTTAAAGATTTAGCTAAAAAATTACTAGTCAAATTTGGTTCGCTTGACTCCCTAATTAAAGCTGATTTCAGCAAATTAAAGGAGCTTGAAGATGTTAGTGATGGAGTTTTGATTTCTCTAAAATTAATTAAGGAAATAATTTCACGATCTTCCAAAGAAACGATTAGCAAAAAAGAGGTGATTTCTAATTGGCAAAAATTGCAAGAATATTGTCAAATTACAATGAAGAATTTAGCTGAAGAACAATTTCGAGTGCTATTTTTAGACAAAAAACATCATTTAATTGCTGATGAATTAATTAAGGCAGGTGGAATTGAGGAGGTGGAAATTGATATTAAAAATTTGGTTAAAAAATCACTTAATCTTTTAGCTAAATCAGTCATTTTACTACATAATCATCCGCATTTAAGCAGCAAACCTTCCAAGTCTGATATTGTAAATACTAAGAAAATTACTGAAACATTAGAGTCTGTTAAAGTTAAAGTGCTTGATCATTTAATTATTGGCAATGAAGGTGACTTATTTAGCTTTAAGAGCGAAGGCTTACTTTAAAATTAATATCCAATTCTCAAAACTTAAACAAATAATTAATGTCTAGCCCAATTCTTTCCATCCGCAATGCTACAATTTCTTTTGCCAAGAAAGTTCTTTTTGAGAATTTAGATTTAAATCTTTTTCCTAGAAACAGAATTTGTTTAATTGGTAAAAACGGAGTTGGAAAAACCACCTTAATGAAAGCAATTTGTGGTGATGCCGATTTTGATATTGGTGAAAGATGGATTCAATCTGGCTGCACAGTTGGATATTTATCTCAATCTGAAAAAATTACGAAAGGCCTAACTGCCAGAGAATATTTAATGAAAAGCTTTGATGGTGATGAACAAAAATCTTATTTAGCAGATATCGTCTGTCACAATTTACAAATTGACCAAGATGCTTTTCTAGAAGACCTCTCAGGTGGTCAAGTGCGCAGAGTTCATTTGGCTAACGCTCTAATTTTAGAACCAGATATTCTACTTCTTGACGAGCCTACCAACCATTTAGATTTAACAATAATTCAGTGGTTGGAAAATTATTTACGCGGATATTCTGGATCACTTCTAGTAATTAGTCATGATCGACGTTTTTTGGCAAATATTTCCAATAAAGTTTATTGGCTAAGAAACGGTGTAATTAAAGTTAATAATGCGGGTTACGGGAAATTTGAAGAATGGTCTAATTTAATTTTAGATCAGGAAGAAAGAGAGGTTAAAAATTTAGAAAAAAAAGTTGCACTAGAAAGTTCGTGGCTACAAACCGGAGTAACTGCAAGGCGTAAAAGAAATGTGGGTCGTTTGCATTACTTAAAAGAACTACGCCAAAAACTAAAAGATAAAAGGAAATTAGTTTTAGGTGCCAAGAGCAGCATTAAAATTAACGATTCTGATTTAAAAGAAGATTCTCCACATTTAATTTCTACCTTTACTAATGTTTCAAAAAGCTTTGGCGACAAAACCATCATCGACAAATTTTCTATTAAAATTTTGCGTGGTGAAAAAATTGGCATTATTGGTAAAAACGGTTCGGGAAAAAGCACTCTAATTAAAATGCTTCTGGGGGAATTAAAACCAGATTCTGGAAAAATTAAACCCGCCAAAGACCTTGCCATCTCCTATTTCGACCAACAAAGGATTGGAATTAAACCAAATTTAACTATTCAAAACATTCTCTGCCCTTCTGGTGGCGACTACATCAACTTGGCTAATGGCAAAGTGCGTCATATTTGCGGCTATTTAAAAGACTTTTTATTTGACCCAAAAGATGCCAAAACTCGAGCTTCAACCCTTTCTGGCGGGCAACAAAACCGCCTACTTCTGGCCAAAACTTTGGCTAATGCTGGAAATTTCCTAATTTTAGATGAGCCAACTAATGATTTAGATATGGACAGTTTGGACATGTTGCAAAATTTTCTCAGTGAATATGAAGGAAATTTGATGATTGTCAGTCATGATCGAGATTTTCTCGACAATACGGTTTCGAGCATTTTGGCTTTTGAAGATGATGGCAGTATTACTCATCATTTGGGAGGGTTCTCTGATTACGAGGAATTTAAAAACAAACAAAAAGAACCTAAAATTAAGGAAGTAAAAAAGGATAAGAAAGAGGTTGTAGCTGAAATTAAACCAAAAGAAAAGTCACAAAAACTTTCTTACAAATTTGTTTTTGAGCTTAAAAAATTGCCTGAAAAGATTGAAAAAATGGAAAAAGAAATTTCCATTTTAAGCCTTGAATTAAGCGATACTGAAGAAAGAAGCTCTGCAAACTTATCTTTCATAACAATGAAAATTGCTGATTTGCAAAAAAAATTAGATGAAGCTGAAAGCAGGTGGATTGAGCTTGAAGAGATGGATTCTTGATAAAATAACTTAAGAAAATTAACCAAGCGCCATTGGTTCTTTTGAGTATTTTTCAGGTGCCAATCTTTCTGAACCTCGAGATTGACCCACATTCTTACCAGAAGGGGTTTTTAAAAGCGCTTCGATTTCACTTGCAAGTCTGGAAATCTCTTTCGGCATCAATTGAAGACATTTGTCTAATGAAATTATAATTTCATCAACTTTCTTAGAATCTGCATTTTTATCTATTTTCTTAACTATTTTTTCAATTTCTGTCCGTTTGAAGCCTTCTGTTGCTAAATTAAAAGCAATAATTAGCGGAACATCAGCCTTCTTCCCGCTATTGGAAAGGGCTTCTGCACAAACCTTAGAAAGTAAACTAGCAGCAAACTCGTTTGTCGATTCATCTTTAAGATAATGTTTAAGGGCACTGCCCAGAAATTTTATTAAAGAAATATTGTCGTTTATTTGATTTGCCAAAATTGAAATAATTTTAACCTTTTCATCGCTCGACATTTCAAACTCCATTATTGACTCAACAAATTGGAACATTGCAATTTGGCAAATATTTGGTTTTTTTTGCGTTGTATTTATTAGGCCCAGAAAAAAGTTAATTTTTTTTATTGGTATATTTAACTTTTTAGATAAAAGATGCGTAATAATTAAGTAGTTTTCGGATGATTTTCCTCCTTCTATAATATTTAAACAATCAAAAAACCCACTTTGACAAATCCTTACTACACAGTTAAATTTATCAGATTCATCACTTAATTTTTCCACTAACATATCAGTTAAGTATAAAATTACATCTTGATCTAACCCTCCATCTACGCAATAAGTGAGGAGAAGAATAATTAACCCATCTTTATTAGATCCAACTTTTTCAGTGAGAATGCCGATTAAAAGGCTCATTTTTTCATTATTTTTCTCAACTTTTTCTTCATTAAAAGAGATACAAATATTAGTGAGAAACTCCACCTTATCATTCTCTTCAGATATCATTTTACTTAAAATTTCAACAAAATATTCTAACTCATCTTTTTGATGAACTTTCATCATGAGAACAAAATTTACCACTGCTCTTAAAGCAACATTTTTATCAAAAACTTTGGAATTAAAGTAGAAATAAGAAAAGCTCTTTAAGTCTTCTTTGTTTAAAAACGCAGACTCGGTAAAAGCTTTCACAAAAATAATGGGATCATTTTCACTTACTACTAATTGTGCTAAATAATCAAACTTATTTTGATTATTTAGTTTTTTATTGTGAAAAAAATTATTGGACACACCTCGCAGCGAAATATTCAAAAATGAATAGTAATTTTCTTCTGTGTAATTTTCTTTAATTTTAGAGATTAATTTTTTACTAGAATTTATTAACCCTTCTTGATTCTGTGTGAAATCTATTTTTTCAACCATCCCGATTAAAGAACAAGATGCTATGCGAATAATAGATCCATTATTGTCATCTAAAGATTTAATCAAACGATCTAAGATTTCTGGAGAATATTCAGCTGTAGTAGTTAGAAAATTGGATAATAAGAAAAGATTTCCAAAACTAGGGTTTTTGATAGAAAATTTCTTAAAAGATTCTATTAAATTTTTAAAACAAATTTTTCCATTCTCACTTTCATCATCAAATAATTCTTTTAACAAATCACCAAAAACCTTCTTGGAATCTGCTTTAAATTTTTCGTCATTATCCAATAAATATATTTGCCTTACTTTATTAAAAACATCATGCTTCTTCTCTGGATTTCTTACCATCTCTCCTAGTTCAATGGCCAGAGCTTCGATGGATCCTTTTTTAGGATGCGATTTATTTTCTAATTGAGGAGAAAGATTAGAGATTCTCTGCTTTAATAATTTAACCACTTTATCGCCTTTTATTTCCTCAACTTCAAGACTAGAATAGGAATCTAAAATATTCTGATATTTAGTTTTTTTATTAACATCTGGTAAACTTCTAAATATTTCATCTAGTAAATTTTTTAACAAATCGTCAATTTTAATGTTTTTTTGTTGCGCCGCAAAAAATAAAATCTGTGCGCAAAAAACACTTAAATATTCAAAGTCTTTCTTTCCAAAAATATTCTGTACTAAATTTGCAAAGTTGGGGTTATTTGATAATTGAACTTTTTTATTAACGATGGAAGTTTCAACAAAAAACTCGGCCAAAATTTCCCTTCCTTCAAAAATAGAAAAGGCAACATCTAACAAGTCACTATTATTAATGTTTTTTATTAAAGATTTCTTAATAAGAACTCTAAATTCAGATCTTGAAGATGCCAAAATTACAATTAATTGCTGAAGTTCGGCATTTTTACTGCTTGAAAAAGAACCTAGTAAATTTGGTGGAATTTTTTCTAAAAAATTATCTTCCGAATTAATCAATTTTCTAAGAAAATTCAACTGCTCATCTTGGTCTGTAATGAGTAATTTTATAGCTTTAATGAAGTTCTTAAAGCTTTTAACATCATCCTTAATTTCTAAATAATTTATTGATCGAATAAAAATATCCTCAATTTTATCAGGCAGAATCTTTTTTAAAGCATTAATGAAAATTTTGGTGTCAAACTCTTTTCCTAACAAAGAACAAAAAACATCCGAAATAATTATTAAGGCAGATGGATGTCTTCTAATTTTCAAGATCAAATTTTCAATCTCTTTAACATCTACTTTCAATAAAACACCAGATAATTCTGATGAATATTCAGTGATTGACTTACTCATATTCTTTAAAGAAATTGTTACATTGCAAAAATTCCCGACGAGAATTTTTCTAAATAAATTTATTAATACTTCCTGATCCTAAGAGAATTTAGCACCACAAATATTGAAGATAAAGACATTGCAAGCGCTGCAAATAAAGGCACCACAAACCCTGAAATTGCAAAAGGAATGGCGAGACAATTGTAAATTAAAGCAAAAATTAAATTCTGCTTAATAATGCTATTTGATTTTTTGGAAGTTTTGATGATCTGCCAAATTGGTTCCAATTTTTCTCCTTGAAAAATAATGTCAGCAATATTCTTGCTAATGTCAGAAGCGCTAGAAGGAGAAATTGAAACATCGGCAAGAGTTAAAGAAGGAGCATCGTTCACCCCATCACCAATCATTAAAATTATTTTTCCTTCTTTTTTTAAATTTTGCAAAATTTCTAATTTCTGATCGGGAGTTTTTTCAAAATAAAATTGTTTAATTCCTAGGTTTTGAGCAACATTCTCAACAACAAATTCTCGATCTCCTGAAAGGATAATAGTTTGATAATTTTCTAATTTGGCAATTATTTTCTTAGCGTCGCAGCGAATTTCATCTTGGAAGTTAAAGATGGTAATTTGATTTTTGTACTTAAGAAAAATGCTTAAATTTCCATTCTGATCACCGCGAGATAAATCGTGAGATAAACTGCTGCACGACAAGCAAAAATCCAATTTTCCCAACCTAATTTCCTCACCTTCAAAATTTGCAATTAACCCCTGCCCCACAATTTCTTTAACATCTAAATCTAAAAATTCACCCTTGTATTCCTTCGCTAATGCTTGAGAAAGAATGTGCTGACTTTTTACTGCCATTGAAGCCGCCATCTTCATTAAACACTCATCAAAATTACCATTAATTAATTTTGGCTTTCCAACCGTTAAAGTTCCTGTTTTGTCAAAAACAACAACATCTACCTTATTTAATTTCTCTAAAGCATCAGAATCTTTAAGTAAAATTCCTTGCTTTAAAAGCCTTCCTGCCGATGCAATTTGAACCACAGGAACTGCCAAAGCTAAAGCACAAGGACAAGAAATTATTAGAACCGCAGCAGCAATTAAAAGTGCCGCGTGCCAACCAATGAAAGAGGCCCAAATTAAGAAGGCCAGAAGAGCGATTAAATGAATTATAGGGGTGTAAAAAGCAGCAACTTTGTCGGCAATTCTAGTGTAATAATTCTTACCATTTTCAACTTCCTCAACCATTCTAACAATTTTGGCTAGTAAGGTTTGATTGGAAGATTTGGTAATTTTAACTTGAATTGCATCACCTAAATTTATTGTTCCAGCAAAAACATCATCACCTTTCTGGTGCTTTCTAGGCAAGCTTTCTCCGGTAATTATGGAAGTGTCAATTTCTGCTTCTCCCTTAATAATAATTCCATCAGCTGCAATTTTTTCACCCATTGCCACATTTAGAATCATGCCTTTTTGTAAATTTTTAACGGCAATTATTTTATGTTTTGCATTTTCAGTAATGGTTGCTGAAATTCCTGAAAGCATCATTAAATCACCAACAATTCCAAAGGCTTTTTTGCGAGTGGAAAAATCTAAATAGCGACCGATTAGTAAAAAGAAAATCAACATTATTACTGAGTCAAAATAAGCGTGTTCGCCCTTGGTAATTGCTTCAAAAACACTTAAAATGCTGACCAAAAATATTGCCACCGCAATTGGAACATCCATATTTGAGCGCCCCGCTTTTAAAGATTGAAAGGCTGAAATAACAAAAATTCGACCAGAATAAACAATGGCAGGGAGGGCAATTAAAGACGAAACCCAGTAAAGCATATTATGAGTTGCCAATCCCATTTGTATTGAGCTGCTGGCCCAAAGAGCAACTGAAACCATCATCACATTTCCAGCTGCAAAGGCCGCAACTGCCAAAGCTTTTAAAAGTGAGGAATCGTATTTTGCTTCTTGTTTTTGCAAAATTTCAGCGTCAAAAGGCACCAGGCGATATCCTAAACTAAAGATTGATTTTACTAGATTATTGCCATCTTCAACTTTTCCTGACCATTCTAAATAAAGCTTCCTGCTGCTCATGTTTATGCGGGCTTTTTTAACTTCTGGCTGTTTTTTTAAAACATTTTCAATTAACCAAACGCAAGCGGCGCAATGCAAACCTTCCACCATTAAATTGATGGAAAAATTATTTTGGTCAATTGGAGTTACAAAAGATGAAATTTCAATTTGCTGATTTTCTTCTGGCTTCAAAGACTTGGTTTTTGGATCTAAAAGACGAGTTTGGTAGTAATTTTTAAGACCAAGATTATTGATTATTTTGTAAGCGGCAGAGCAGCCATTGCAACAAAATTGCTCTTTTGGTAAATTATTGGGAAGGTTGCAATGAAGGCAGTTTTTCGTCATTAATTTAAATTAATTTTACAGCTTCTAATTTTTTAACCACATCGCGCATTTCGGCAGCCTTTTCGAAGTCTAAATTTCCGGCAGCATCTTGCATTTGACTTTTAAGTTCAATAATTTTTTTATCTAAATTCTTAAAATTTCCTGATTTTGCTTGCTCGTAAATGTCATCAAAATTCTCTTTTCCTTTAATACTTTTTTTACTGCGTGAAAGCTTGGCGCCCTTACTTTTGTTGTAAAGATTTTCCAAGGGAGATCCGAAAGATTTGCTGGTTGTAGTTGGGGTAATTCCATGTTTTAAATTGTAAGCTTCTTGAATTGCTCGGCGACGCAAATTTTCACCAATCGCAGCTTTAATTGACTTGGTTTCTTTGTCGGCGTAGAGAATTACTTTGCTTTGCGAATTTCTTGCTGCCCTGCCAATAGTTTGAATTAATGAAGTTGTGTTGCGTAAAAAACCCTCTTTGTCGGCGTCTAAAACTGCCATTAAAGCACATTCTGGAATGTCTAAACCTTCACGAAGCAAGTTCACCCCAACTAGAACATCGTAAAGTCCTCGTCTTAAATCTTGGATAATTTCAATACGCTCTAATGTGTCAATATCGGAATGCATGTAAACTGCTTTAAAGCCGCATTCGTTTAAATATTCACTTAAAGATTCTGCAGTTTTTTTAGTTAAAGTGGTGGTTAAAGTTCTAAAGCCTTTGGCTTTAGTTTTTTTAACCTCATTCATCAAATCGTCAATTTGAGTTTTGGCGGGGCGAATTTCGCAATTTGGATCAAGAAGACCAGTTGGGCGAATTATTTGCTCAACAACCTCGCCTTCCACTTTTTCAAGCTCGTATTTACTGGGAGTGGCTGAAACATAAATGGTTTGAGGTTTAAAACTTTCCCATTCTTCAAATTTTAAAGGTCGATTATCTTTGGCGCTGGGAAGGCGAAATCCATATTCTACCAAATTACTTTTTCGAGCAAAATCGCCTTTCTGCATGGCACCAACTTGCGGAATTGAAGCGTGGCTTTCATCGACAAAAAGCAGCGCATTACTGGGTAAATATTCAAATAAAGTTGGTGGTGAAAATCCTTCTGGGCGACCAGTTAAATAGCGCGAATAATTTTCAATTCCCTTGCAAGTTCCGGTTTCCAGCATCATTTCTAAATCATATCTGGTGCGCTGTTCAATTCTTTGGGCTTCAACTAATTGCCCCCGATCTTCAAATTCTTTGATGCGCTTTTGTAAATCGAGCTTAATTTGAGGCAGGGCATTTTTAATGTTATTTTCAGGAGTAACATGATGTGACGAAGGGTAAATTGCAATTTCATCTAGCTTGCCAAAGAACTCTCCCGTTAGGGGGTCGAACTCATTTATTTCTTCAATTTCATCACCAAACATCACAATTTTCCAAGCGCGGTCATCAAGGTGAGAAGGGAAAACATCGACAATGTCGCCTTTGGCGCGAAAACTTCCCCGCTCGAAAGTAATTTCGTTGCGAGTATATTGCAGGGCGACTAGGCGATTAAGGATTTTTTGGCGATTAATTTCTTCACCAACTTTCAGGCGAATAGCCATTTTTCCGTAAAATTCTGGCGAACCAATACCGTAAATGCAGGAAACTGAAGCCACAATAATTGAGTCTTTATGTTCGAAAAGCGCTCGAGTTGCATTGTGTCGCAAACGGTCAATTTCTTCATTTATTGAGGAATCTTTTTCAATAAAAACATCATTTTTAGGAACATAAGCTTCGGGCTGGTAGTAATCGTAGTAGGAGACGAAATATCCGACTTGGTTTTCAGGGAAAAACTCCTTCATTTCACCGTAAATTTGCGCCGCCAAAGTTTTATTGTGCGCCATTATTAAGGTTGGACGACCAGTTTTAGCAATAACATTGGCCATGGTGAAGGTTTTTCCCGAACCGGTAACACCGAGTAAAACTTGTTCTTTTTTTCCTTCTTCTAATCCTGCAATTAGTTTTTTAATTGCTTGAGGTTGGTCACCCGCTGGTTTGAAGTTTGATTTTAATTTGAATGGATTGGTCATTTATTTAATAATTTATTGTTGCTGACTTGACTTATTTGATTTACCAGATTCAGCTAATTTAACAGTTTTTCCTTCTTTTTTATTGGAAGATGGATTTGTATATGGCAGAGAATCTATTAATCCTCCATGTCTCCTAAGGGTTCTTTCTTTTGACTTAAATCACCAGACTCAACCGAACTTTTTTCTAATTATGGAAGTAAGTTTTTAACAACATCACCAACTTCTTCCCTAGCTTGATTAATCCTAAACCTTTTAAACTTAACATATCTATCAACCCAGATCAATTCACCATCCGGATTTTTTTCTTTTACATATTTTTCTGACAATCCCATTGAAGCCTTCTTTTCAATGGATAAAGAGCATTTTCTTTTGTTGTTGGCCCTCAGTTTTTGGATTATTCTGTGCAACTCCCCGCTTTCTTCATAATTCATTTAAACCAAACAATTCTTTATCTTTCTGAGTGTATTTTTTTGACAAATTAGGATATGTCAAAGTAGCATATCCAGCAATATTTCCAGATTCTACAACTCAATCAAAAATAATCTCCTGATTATTTCTCTCAACTCCTGACATTTTTCCTATTGAAGCATCCGTTCTTAATTTTTCTATGTCGACCTTACTTCGTGCCAAATATTCATTTGCCTCGTAAACAACAATTGTTGAAAAGCTGAATATTTTGGATGATCAACGGGGCTAACTTTAGTATCTCATCTTGTAAATTAGCAACATTTGTTCCAACAATTAAATTGATCTCCTGTACATCATAAAACGCCCCAAAATTCGCAATATTTCTTATTATTTTCTGAGTTTCCTCAATATCCAGATTTGCTGTTTGACCCTCTATTACTGAATTAATTTCTTGATGACTTGACTGTTTTATAGCATCTTTTTTCTCTGCAGTACTGCCTTTCTTTTCCTTTGAACCTGTCGACATTCCACTAAATTTCTCCGAAAGATCTTCCTCTTGAGTTTTTTTAATTAAGCCCGAAATAGGATTATCTGATTTTTTTTGTTGATTTTTTGAGGAACTATCTTTCATCGCTAATTCTAAAGAACCTCAATTCCCGGAAGGCTTTTTCCTTCTAACCATTCTAAGAAAGCTCCTCCAGCGGTTGAAATGTAGCTGAAATCGTTGATGAATCCAGAATAATTAAGCGCTGAAACCACATCTCCACCACCTGCAACGGAAATTAGGCTTCCTGCCCTAGTTTTTAAGGCCACAATTTTTGCTAAATCGTTAGTTGATTTATCGAAAGGTTTAATTTCGAAAGCGCCAAGTGGGCCATTCCAAACTACTGTTTTGATATTTTCTAATCTATTTTCTAAATCAATTATTGTTTGCGAACCAGCGTCGGCAATAATGTCGTCATTGGTAACTTTGGCAGCTGAAATATTTTGAACCTCTGTGCCATTTTCTAATTTTTTACAAATTACCACATCTTTTGGAAGAATTATTTCGCAGCCATTTTTCTGGGAATTTTCTAAAATTTCCAATGCCACATCCTTTAATTCTTTCTCACAAAGTGATTTTCCAACATTATTTCCCATTGCGTAAAGGAAGGTATTGGCCATTCCTCCGGCAATAAAAATAAAATTAGCTTTGGTAGTTAAGGCGTTAATTAAATCAATTTTAGTGGAAACTTTTGAACCTCCCACAATTGCCAAAACTGGCTTTTTAGGGCTTGAAATTAGGTTTTGTAAATTCTCAATTTCCTTTCCTAGAAGCAGTCCTGCACAGCTTTTTAAAATTCCTGCAATTCCAACAATTGAAGCGTGGTAACGATGTGAGCAAGAAAAAGCATCATTAACGAATAAATTCCCCAAGGAAGCTAATTGTCTTGAAAATTCAGGGTCATTTTTTGTTTCTTCTTGGTGAAATCTTAAATTTTCCAGCAAAATAACTTCTCCGTAACCGGTTTCCGAAACTTCTTTCTGAGTTTTTTCTCCTACACAATCATCAGAAAAGTTAATTTTCTGACCCAATAATTCTTCAATTCTTAAAACTAATTGTTTTAAAGACATTGATTCCACTCTTTTACCTTTTGGCCTGCCAAAATGTGAGATTAAAATTACCTTCGCTTGGTTTTCAATTAAATATTTAATAGTAGGAATTACCGCTCTAATTCTGGTGTCATCGGTTATTTTGCCATCAATAATTGGTACATTAATATCGATCCTTAAAATAACATTTTTATTGGTCACAACACAGTCTTTGAGGAGATTCATCTTTAATTTGATTAATAGTTAATAGGGAATAGTAATAGGATGAAGGGTGGAGGAGTATAATAGCAAGAAATATTAGTTAAAAACAACATTAATATTACGATGTCTCCCCTAGGGGCGACATCGTAATATTTGCTCTATTGAATTTTAAATAAAAATCTAAATAATCATCGCCCTTCGCACCATTCTTCTCAAATAATAAACATTAAGAATTAGAACAATGAAAATTAGCATCGAACAAATTTTAAAAAGCATTCCTCACCGCTACCCACTTCTTCTAGTCGACAAGGTTATTGCGATGGAAGAAAATAAAAGCATTGTGGGCATTAAAAATGTTACATTTAATGAACCGCATTTTACTGGTCACTTTCCTGACAAACCAATAATGCCAGGAGTTTTAATTATTGAAGCAATGGCTCAAACTGCCAGTGTGATGGTAATGAATTCGGGCGGTAGAAGCCTTGAAGATAATCTGGTTTATTTCATGTCAATTGACGGCGCAAAATTCAGAAAACCTGTAATTCCTGGAGATGTTTTAGAACTTCACATTGACGTTATTCAAAATCGTGGCGCCGTTTGGAAAATGTCTGGAGTTGCTAAAGTTGATGGCATAAAAGTGGCTGAAGCAAATTTCTCAGCAATGATTATTGACAAAAAAGCCCAAGAAAAGAAAAACAACCAACAAAATGACTAATCAAATTCACGCAACAGCCATTATTGAGGACGGTGCCAAAATTGGCGAAAATGTGGCCATCGGACCTTATTGCATTATTGGTAAAAATGTTTCAATTGGTGATGGCACAAATTTAAAATCGCACATTGTCATTGAGGGAATTACTGAAATTGGAGAAAATAATACCATCTTTCAATTCGCGTCCATTGGCACAATTCCACAAGACTTAAAGTTTTCTGGAGAACCTTCCCGAACAATAATTGGCAATAATAACACAATTCGGGAATGCGTTACCATTCACGCTGGAACCAAAGAAGGCGCCATGGAAACCAGAATTGGCAATAATTGTCTTTTCATGGCCTATTGCCATATTGCTCATGATTGTGTTGTGGGAAACAAGGTTATTTTAGCAAACAATGCCACCCTTGCCGGACATGTTGAAGTTGAAGATGGAGTGGTTATTGGAGGACTTTCCGCCGTTCATCAATTTGTTAGAATTGGAACTGGAGCAATGATTGGAGGAATGTCGGGCGTTGAAAATGATGTAATTCCATTTGGAACCGTTAGTGGTGAAAGGGCTAATTTGTCTGGATTAAACTTAATTGGCTTAAAAAGGCAAAATTTAGAGCGCAGTGAAATTAATGCTTTAAGGGCTTTTTACAAAGATTTATTTAATAAAGATGAGAAAAGTTTTACTCAAAAAGTTGAAGAATTGAGCTCTAAAAATAAAAATAATCAACTTGTTACAAAGGTGGTGGAATTTCTAACAGCTAAAACTTCCCGAAACTTTTGCAAACCAAAATAATTTAATATCACCGTCATTCTTATCAAAATGAAGAATGAAACTATTAAATTAAACAAAAAATAAAATGAGAGAAATCTGCTTCGATACTGAAACCACAGGATTAGACCCTAAAGACGGACACAGAGTTGTTGAAATTGGTGGCGTAGAAATTATTAACAAAGTTCGAACTGGAAAATCCTTCCACCAATACATCAACCCACAGCGAGATATGCCTAATGAGGCCTTCAAAATTCATGGCCTTTCAGGAGAATTTTTGAAGGACAAGCCAGTTTTTAAGGATGTTGCTCAGGATTTTCTTGATTTTATTGGTGATGCAAAATTAGTGGCCCACAATGCCAGTTTCGATATGAAATTCATCAATCATCATTTAAGAGATTGCAACCTTGAAATTATTGAACGCAGATTCGTTATTGATTCATTAGAAATTGCCCGCAAAAAATTTCCCGGAGCTGGCAATTCTTTAGATGCACTTTGTAAAAGATTTGGGGTAAATTTAGGACGAAGAACAAAACATGGAGCCTTACTCGATTCTGAATTATTGGCCGATGTTTACATTGAATTATTAGGAGGCAATCAAATTTCAATGTTTGAGAGTGGTGACGAAAAAAAAGAGATGTTTTCAAAAAGCGCAAAAGCGCAAAATTTAAATATTTTACCAAAAAGAGATTTTCCTTTGAAAAAAGAAGAAACCGAAGCTCACAAAGAATTCATCAACAAAAACTTCAAAGAAAATTTGTGGGATTATTAAATTTTCATTTTTTTCATCTCATAAGCAATTCTTTCTTGAGCTATTTTGGAAGGATTAACCAAAGGTAAGCGAATTTCATTTTCACAAATACCAGCTAAATAAGCTGCATATTTTACCGGAATTGGATTAGTTTCCAAAAACATTGATTCATTTAATTTAACCAATTGGTTTTGAAGCTTCAAAGCTTCAGCAAAATTTCCTTTTAAAGTTAAATTTTGCAAACTGGCACATAATTTTGGAGCAATATTAGCCAAAACAGAAATTACACCGTTTCCACCCATGGCATTAAAGCCAACCACAGTTTTATCTTCTCCTGAAAGGATAGAAAAATCTGCATCCACCAAAACTCTTAAGCTGGCAACTCTAGATAAATCGCCAGTAGCATCTTTAATTCCAACAATATTTTTTAACTTGGCTAATTTGGCAATAATTTCATCACTAATATTAACCACAGACCTTCCTGGAATGTTGTAGATAATTTGGGGAATGTCACAATTGTCATTAATTGCTTTAAAATGCTGGTAAAGACCTTCTGGAGTTGGCTTATTATAATATGGAGCCACTAATAAAGCGCCATCTGCACCAACTTTTTTAGCATGCTTAGTTAGCTCAATTGCTTCAGCAGTTGAATTTGAACCAGTTCCAGCAATTACATTGACTCTTTTGTTAGCAATTTTAACCGCCAATTCAATTAACAAATTATGCTCATCATAATTTAAGGTTGGAGACTCACCAGTTGTGCCACAAGGAACGATTCCATGAGCGCCATTGGCAATTTGCAATTCAATTAATTTTTCGAAAGCAGCTTCGTCAATTTTGCCATTTTTAAATGGAGTAATTAGAGCTGTGTTTAAACCTGAAAATAACATTTTTAAAAACTTGATTTATTGCTAAATAATTTATAAATTTACTCGACTCAAACTTTGCGAGCCTTTGCGAAGGCGCCGAATATTCATACTATTTCACTTAAATTACAAGTCCTAAAAATGGATAATCTACTTACTAATTACCTACCTATTTTACTGTTCTTCATAGTGGCTTCGGGTCTTTCATTAACCATCTTAATCATCCCATTTATTCTTGCTAAAAGAACACCTGACCCTGAAAAAAATTCTCCTTACGAATGTGGTTTTGAAGGAGTTGGAACTGCCCGTGGTAATTTTGATGTTCAATTTTACTTGGTTGCAATTTTATTCATCATTTTTGATCTAGAAATAGCATTTCTTTTCCCTTTCGCAGTCTCACTAGGAACAATTGGAGTTTTTGGATTTTGGTCAATGATGATTTTCTTAACCCTTCTAACGATCGGTTTTATTTATGAATGGAAAAGAGGAGCTCTAGAGTGGAAATAATAAATAATACTAGTAAACAGCTTTCAAGCCCACTAAATCAAGATGCAATTTTAGGCAGCGCAATTGACGAAATGAAAGATCGCGGTTTTGTAATAGCAAAATTAGACGACCTTGCAAATTGGGCCAGATCCGGCTCTCTTTGGCCAATGACTTTTGGTCTTGCTTGCTGCGCTGTTGAGATGATGCAAACTGCTGCCAGCAGATACGATCTAGATCGTTTCGGAATGGTTTTTCGCCCTTCCCCACGCCAATCAGATGTTATGATTGTGGCAGGAACTTTAACCAATAAAATGGCCCCAGCTTTGCGTAAGGTTTATGACCAAATGGCCGAACCTAGATATGTAATTTCAATGGGATCTTGCGCCAATGGTGGTGGATATTACCATTATTCTTACTCAGTTGTTCGAGGATGCGACCGCATCGTTCCGGTCGATATTTATGTTCCAGGATGCCCGCCAACAGCGGAAGCTTTGCTTTATGGAGTTTTACAGCTTCAAAGAAAAATCAAAAGAACTGGAAAATTTAGAAGATAACCTCATGAAAGAAAAACTACAGCAACAAGCGAAATATATTGAAGAAAATTTTCAAGGAGAATTGAATATTCCTGAAATTAGGAATGACAATCTAATAATTTATGTATCAAAAGATAAAATTATCGATTTTATAAATTTTCTAAAAAATGATGAAACTCTTTCCTTTAAAATACTTCTCGATGTTTTTGGTGCCGATTTTCTTGGCGTTAAAAACCCCAGATTCGAAGTAATTTACAACCTTCTAAGTCTAAAAGCTAATAACAGAATAACTGTTAAAGCCTCATTGCACGACGGAGAAACCATCGTAACTGCATCAGAAATTTTCAGTACAGCAAATTGGTTTGAAAGAGAAATCTTCGATATGTATGGAATTGTCTTCGAAAAACATCCAGATTTACGCAGAATTCTAACCGATTACGGTTTTGAAGGCCACCCGCTTCGCAAAGATTTTCCACTTACCGGCTACAAAGAAGTTCGCTATGACGAAGATCAGAAAAAAGTTATTTACGAACCTGTAAAATTAATGCAAGAATTCCGTAACTTTGATTTCGAATCACCTTGGGAGGGAATTTTACAGAACCCCAACCTTGCAGGTGACGAAAAAGCCACAAATAAATAAAAATCATAATGAAGAATCTTTGTAAGAGTTTTTTATCAAATTTTTTATCAAAAGCCAAATCTAGTTTCCATCTTGCTAATAAAGGAAAAGAAAATCTAAACATAGTTTTCTGGATATGGGGTGTTGGAGCTTATATTGGAGCTTTTTTCATCAGCAAATTAATTACGTCACTTGATCTAAAAATTCTAACTTGGGTAATTTCAATTCTTGTCATAACTTACTTCGTTTGGCATATTACCATTATTATAAAATGTTCACCTAAAAAACAAAAATTAAACAAAGAAGAAAGAACATCTTTAAAGAAAGATCGTTACAACAGATGGGGCAGAAAATTATTTCTAAAAGAACCACTTACAAAATTTAAAGCATCAACAATGGTGATTTCTATAAATATTTTAGCCATTATCTCTTTTGTAGAACATTTAGTAAGCTAAATTATAAATTTATTAACTTATTTTATCCCCTATGGAAGGCCAGTCGAACAGTAACTATTTACCCCCCTTAAAAGAAAAAACTAACAAATTCAGTTTCATTTTTAATAAAATAGAGAATACCAATAACTTTATTCGCACCATTCTTGGTAGAAACAAAAAGCCTGTTCTTCTAAAATCCCTGTCCAAACTAATCAATACTTGTCAAATTCAAGGCTTAATTACCTCTGAAGAAAAAAAGATGGTCAACAACATCATCGACATTGAAAGCACTAAAGTTGAAGATGTCATGACTCCTCGAACTGACATAGTCTCCATTCCTCATAATTTCACCTTGAAAGAAATTAAAAAATTAATCATCACCAGTGAACACAGTAGGCTTCCAGTCTTCAAAAGAAATCTTGATAATATAACTGGCTTTATCCACAGCAAAGATTTAGCGCAATTTATCGCCTGTGAAGATGAATCAAAATTAGAAAATTTCAAAATTAAAGACATAATTCGTAAAATTCTCTATGTTCCTCATTCAATGAGAATAATAGACTTACTACTTAAAATGCGCTCGAGTAGAGTTCATATTGCCATAGTTCTTGATGAATATGGTGGAACTGACGGTCTGGTTTCAATTGAAGATATTGTAGAAGAAATTGTTGGAGAAATTGAAGATGAACACGACATTCCTGATGATAACATCTATCTGCGCATCAAAAAAACTGGTCACAACTCCATTCAAGTTGGAGGGAGAGTTGAGATTGAAAAAATAACTAATTTTTTAGAAGGAAATCTGGAAATATCAGACATGGATAGTGACTTTGACACGGTTGGAGGTTTAATTTTTGCCCTATTTAAAAAAGTGCCAGAAATTGGAGAAACCCACACTCACAACCAAGTTCAATTTGAAGTTCTTCAAGCTGATGCCAGGTCAGTAAAATTGGTCGAAATCACTAAACTAGGAGAGTAAAAACCTAACTAACTAGGTGTGTCCTCAAATAATCGACTTTCTTTCTCATTAAATCCTGCGAGATTTTTTTGGTTTTTTCCTCTCGATTATGACAACCGTCAATATTCCAATCATCTAAAAAACTTTTATTGGAATGTCCGATGTAAATTGGCAAACCCACATCTTTTAAGCGATCAAACTCTTTAATTATTTGAATTGATTGTTGAGAATTTTTACCAAAACCAATCCCAGGATCAAAAATTACTTGATCTATCTTAACCCCTTTATTTACTAATTCTAGCAGCCTACTCCTCATCCAATCACTTAAGAAATTTACGACATTAACCTCTTCGTCAATGATTTTATTCTTATCAGCAGGAATTCCTAAGCTATGCATCACGACAATTTTCTTTCCACTCGTGACTGCCAAATTAACCATTTCTTCATCTTCAAAACCAGAAACATCATTAATAATATCAATTCCAATATCCAAAGCTTTGGAAACATTTTTTGGATGACGACTATCTAGACTAATTTGAACATGATTCTGGTGAGCAACTTCAATAATATCCGGTAAAATATCTTTAATTCTTTCCCACTCCTCATCATCTGTTAATGCAATAGCATTGGGTCTTGTTGACTCGGCACCTACGTCAATTACGTTTGCTCCCGATAAAATTAAAGTTTTTAATTGTGTTAAAGCACTTTCTTTTTCATTATACCTTCCTCCATCAAAAAAAGAATCTGGAGTCAGATTTAAAATTCCAACAAAATTAGTCATATCTTACAAATCAAATGTTAAAAAACATATGTCATCGGATTTCATTATAAAAGGCAAAGAAAATATTTGGCTTCCTTACACCCAAATGCAAATCGCTCCCGATCAATTAGAAGTTGAATCTGCAGACGGCGTTAGAATTAAGTTAAAAGATGGCAGAGAATTAATCGATGCAATTAGCTCTTGGTGGTCTGTGGCACACGGATATAACAATCCAAAAATTGTTGAAGCATTAACCAATCAAGCACAAAAACTTCCCCACATAATGATGGCTGGTCTAGCCAATGAAGAAACCTACAAACTAGCCTACAAACTAGCAAAAGTGACTCCAAAAGGCTTAAACAAAGTATTCTTTTCCGATTCAGGATCTACAGCCGTTGAAGTAGCAATGAAAATTGCCGTCCAATATCAAATCAATAAATCTGAAATCGGCTCCTTAACCCGTCGAACAAAATTTGTTTCTTTCCATAATGGCTATCACGGCGACACAGCTGGAGCAATGTCGTTGGCTGATACCAAAAAAGGAATGCATCGAAAATTCAGTAAGTATTTAATGAAAAATCACAGTGTCAGATTGCCAGAAAATGAGAAACAATTAACGCAGTTTGATAATTTCCTAGATATTCATAAACACGAAATTGCCGGGGTTTTTATAGAGCCTATGATTCAATGTGCTGGTGGCATGAAATTCCATAGCTCCGATACTTTAAAAGCAATTCACAAACTTGTTAAAAAACACAACCTAATTTTCATAGCTGATGAATGTGCCACAGGATTTTATCGAACTGGAAAGTACTTTGCCTGCAATCATGCAAACATAATCCCCGACATGATGATTGTTGGAAAAGCACTAACGGGAGGATATTTAACTCTGGCCGCAACAATTGTTAAGGATGAAATTTATAATCAATTCTTAAGCGACGATTTACAATCTGCCCTAATGCACGGCCCTACTTTTATGGGAAACCCCCTAGCATGCGCAGCTGCTAACGCATCTTTGGAATTATTTGAAAGCAATGACTACGAAAATAAGGTTCAAAAAATTGCAGAAATAATGAGTCGTGAATTAGAAAAGTGCCGTGAATTAAAAATTGTAACCGACGTTAGAATATTAGGTGCAATTGGTGTGGTGGAAATTAAAGATTTGCAGTGGAAGGAGGTTTTCAAACTACGAGAAGATTTTGTAAAAAGCGGAATCTGGATCAGGCCATTTTCCAACGTTATCTATATCATGCCTCCATTTACCATCGAAGAGGAAGATTTAGTAAAAATTACTGATGCAATATTTAAACTTTGCAGTGAATATTTGTAAATCTCTGGAGCCTCTTTTTATAGAGACTCTTATCAATAGCTTCAATCAATAAAGATCAGTTTTTAGGGGGTTCTTATTTTTTGCGAAAAGCTTTGGAAATCATAGTAACAACTCCTCTCTTACATTGAACAATGTAAACCATGTTCAAGTCTCCCCATATATTTACAATAGTTCTAATACGATCATTAATCGGATCAACTGCAATAATAATTGACAACAACTTTCCCGTAATGGCCGCAGGTATTGCAAAGGCGCTATACATACTGGTCAGAAGTATTAAAGATGCACTTGGAACTGCGGCAGTTCCGATAGAAAGACCAACAGCAGTTATAACAACCCACAAGAAACTCACTTCCATTCCAGCTAGATTTGCTGCTAACAAGAAATAGATCACCAAACTAATACTAGTTCCATCCATATTAAAAGTGGCTCCAATTGGCATTAAAGCGCGATTATGACCTTTATTTTTCATGTCCTCTGGAACAATTAGAGATTGCGCCGCCCTAATATTGTGAGCCAATGCAGCAACGGAAGATGAGGTTGTACCGGCGGTTGCAATTACTGGCAAAGCCTTTACTAAAAATGATTTATAGGTTTCCCCCTTAATGCCGAGGCAGAAAATTTTTCTAATTAACGTTGTGATGAAAAACTTATAGAAAAGTAAAATTATTGCATAGAAACCAATAAATTTTCCTAAATCTACAAAGAATTGAAAACCACGATCATTAAGAATATCTAAAAAAGAAGCATAAACTGCCAAGGGTGCAATTAATAAAATAAGCATCAAAATGCCAAAAATAATTTTATCAGAAAAGTTTATTAATGCTAAGGAATGGTCAATATTATCATTTGTTTCCATAGCTTTCTTATGTTCAGCCTTCAAATCTCTAATATACGGCACTTTGTTCAAAAAATCAAAATTGAACATTGCCACTAAAATAATACAGATTTTTTTTGCAAAGAATGAAAATAACGAATGCAAAAAATATCTAAAGACGACAGAAGAGATTATTCCTACAATCATAACCAATATAACCAAAGGAATTCCTTCTGGAGCAGTTTTATCAAAAATTATCTCTTTCGCATCCCCCATTAAAGGAGCAACAACATCGGCAAATGGAAATAGATGAAATGCACCAAAAGCATAAATATTAGCCATGATTGTAGATATAAAATACAATATCATTATATCTACAATCAAAACAAAGAATTTACTAGTAGCCCCATCAGGAGATCTAAAAAAGACACTAAACATAGCAGCAGCGATAACCACAAAAGTCCACTCCTTTAACGGGGTAAAGAAATAACCTTTCAATTGGGCATAAGTTTCTTTCTCCAGCTCAATTCCAAGAGAATATGAAATTACCGACAAAATAACAGCCCCAATTAAAAGTGCTGGCAATAACATAGAGAATAGATCTTTATTTTTTTTAATATTTTCTGTCATACATTGAATAATTTGTAAATACTGTTTTAAAAAAATTAATATTTTTTGATAATTTTATTGTTTTTGATCTTCTATAAAATCTACAATATTCCTACAAAGATTACTATTTCCTCGCTATTTAACATGTCCAAAAGAATTGGATTTTGTTTAGTAATTTGATCTACGACTAACTCAACATTAAGCGCGTCAACATTCTTAAAACTCTTATCTTCAATTGTAATTGATTTTACCCAACAACTTTACAAGCAAATTCCACACTTCCAACAATATACTCATTAATAATGTTTCCAGCAATTCCGCAACTAAAAATATCAACTACGCAGAAGGAGGTATTATTTACCTAATCCAATAAATTGCGATTCATTTTTAATAAAAATTTAAATTTCTACAAGAAATTGCAAATATTTAGTTATCTATTCCACCTTCTTTTACACCTGAAGCGAATTTATAATCGCATCAATATCAACAAATCCTTCAATATGGCTTTGTATTAGAGTGTCTTCACCAATGGGTTTATAGACAGCCTGCATTTTCTTCCCTTAGTCTCTTTCCGTCTCAAACATTAAAATTATCTTTTGTGTTTGCCCATTAGAAAGTTTAAGGCGCTTAATTATATCCCTTATTGCACAAATTCCATTTATGTCTAAACCAGCTAATTTACTACCAACTCCATAACCTCACCCAACAAAACCTGTAAAGCATCCGTGATAATTATTTCATCAGTAACAATTTTTGGTGAAATAAAATGATTCTTTTTAATATCCAAACCTTTCATCACTGAATGTGAAGAATGACTAATTTCATCCGTTAAAGTTACTTTGAAAAGAATGTTTAAATTTGAATTACCAATAAAAAATTTACGATTAGATTGGTAAGCAAAATCAATAATTTCAATTCTCAGAGTTTGGTCGGCTAAATCAAATTCAGAATTAACAACTAAATATTGATTCAATTCCAAATCTTCTTCAACTTTTTTGAAAATAACATCCGCCAAATTACGATCAGACTTAATATCTACCATTTTTTGACCAAAATTCTTATTCCCTAAATAATCCTCCTCAACCCTTTTATCCAGAACCTCAAGGTCGATGACCTTGTTACGACCAAAATCAGAATATTTTTCCGTCGCCGATAAATTCAAGTTCAAAAATTCCTGATCGTAAGAAATGCAAGATGAAAGAAAAAAAGCAGAAACTAATAATATTTTTTTCATAATTTAGAAATAAAGTTACGAAAAATATTTATAGCTTCTGAAATATCTCCTTCACTAATAATTAAAGCTGGCAAAAACCTAACAACATTTTCTCCAGCTGGAACTAATAATAATTGGTGATTTTTTAACTGACTCACAATTTCAGCAGCAATATATTTTTTATTAAACACAACTCCAACCATTAATCCAACTCCCCTAATCTGCAAAATTACATCAGGAAACTCTTCTCGTAGTTCTTCTAATTTTAACTTCAAAAAATCACCAGAATTTTTAACTTTATCTAAAAACCCCTCCGACATAACGGTGCTTAAAGCTGCATTTCCAACCTCCATCGCCAAAGAATTGCCTCCAAAAGTTGTGCCATGAGTGCCTAAACCCATTCCTCTTGAAGCTTTTTTGGTTGCAAGACAAGCGCCAAGCGGAAAACCGCCACCAATTCCTTTTGCCGAAGAAATGATGTCTGGAACTACACCAAAATATTCGTAAGCATATAAGAATCCAGTTCTTCCAAAGCCACATTGTACTTCATCAAACATCAATAATAAGTCGTTTTCATCAGCCAATTTACGCAAATCAGAAATAAATTTTTTATCAGCAACCCTAATTCCTTCTTCTCCTTGAATCGGTTCAATTAAAATTCCTGCAGTTTTTTCAGTAATTGCACTTCTAACCGCCTCAATGTCATTAAATTCCACATTGTCAAAACCTTCCAAAGTCGGCTCAAAACCTTCAATATATTTTTGTTTTGCTGCCGCCGAAATTGCAGCCATCGTTCTACCGTGAAAAGCTCCCTTAAAAGTTATGATACGATATTTTTCCTTCTCTTCATAAGCTTTACGAATCATTTTAATGCCACACTCAACGCTTTCAGCACCAGAATTACAAAAGAAAGCATAATCAGCAAAAGTATTTTTAGTTAAATTATCGGCAAACCTTTCCAGCTCAAAACCTTGGTAAATATTAGAAACATGCCACAATTTTTCGGCCTGATTTTTAAGAGCATTGACCAAATTTGGATGGCAGTGACCTAGAGAATTAACCGCAATTCCAGCACCAAAATCGAGATATTTTTTATCATTTTGATCAAATAAATAAACCCCTTCACCTCGGGAAAACTTAACATCCATTCTTTTGTGAATAGGTAGTAGCGATTTTTCAGTCATTAAAAGTATAATTAATCGATATTTAAAAGAGGTGTAGAACCTAAATTCCAACCCGATAAAAATAAAGTTTTATTTGCATATTAGGGTCATTTATTATGTGATTTGCGACCATTTTACAACATCAATATTAATTAACGAATGTTAATCGACTCAATTGACAACAAGAAAAAAATATTAAACCAATTTCTTCAAATTTGCATTTTTGAAGGCTGGAATGATGAAACTTTAAAATTGGCCTTTAAAAAAGCTGAAATTAAGGTAAAATTTGTACCTTTTATTTTTGAAAATGGCTGTCTAGATATGGCTAATTTTTTTATCAGAGAGCTAGATGAAGAACTTCTTGAAGACACAAAAAATATCGATTTTAGCCAGATGAAAATTCGCGATAAAATCAAGAATTTAGTCAAAATAAGATTAGAAATTAATGAACAATATAAACCTCAGATACAGCAATTAATAAAATTCTACTCAAAACCTAAAAATACTAGCAGCGCCTTAAAAAATTCATTTAAAACCTCCGACTTAATGTGGAAAATAGCTGGTGACAATGCCACTGATTTTAATTTTTACAGTAAAAGATTAATTCTAGCCAAAATTTACCTTCGGGTTTTAACCTATTTTATAAAGGATAACTCCGAAAATCACCAAAAAACCTTTAATTTACTGGATGAAGAGATTGAAAAAGTAATGAAATTTGGCGCCTTAAAATTTAAAGCAAAAAATTATTGCGATAAAATTTACAAATTGCTAAAAGATACAGTACCAGAAAAAAAACCAATTTACGAAAATCCCAAAGATTTTATCAAAAACTTACCGTTTTTTAGACTTTACAAATGAATATTACTCCAAATACCGTCGACATCGTATTATTTTCAATATTAGGAATTCTCGCCCTTCTGGCATTCTTAAAAGGTTTTGCAAAAGACTTTTTCGGAACCGTAAATGTGGTTTTAGCAATAATACTTTCCTTCATTTTAAGCCCAATAGTTGCAGATCTTGCGGCAGAACATTTTGCTTATCCAAGAATTTTTATTCTGGTAATTGCGAAATTTGTCGTTTTTGTCAGTCTTTTAATAATTTTGTCAATCTTTACCTCCAGAATCTCTACTCCGCTTGATAAAAAAATTCCCGCTCCAATTAATCAATCTCTAGGTTTCGGTTTCGGCTTTGCTAAAGGATATTTCGTTTTTGCATTCGTTTTAGCTATTTTCCTATCTTTTTACTCTCCAAAAGAATCTAGATCTTTCAAAGGAGAAATGGGTCCAAGATGGCTTCATGAAGCAAAAAGCTACGATTTACTACTTTTTGGCGCCAATATTTTCAAACCATTTATTGACGAAAATATGGACTACATTAAAAAGACCAGCTTTGCTGCTGACAAACAAGATGAAAAAGATGATAAACCAGAGAGAAAATCTAAAAACGATGAAATTGAAGATATAATCGAGAAAGAACTTGGATATGAAAGGCCTCAAATTGAAAAAATGCAAAGATTAATCGAAATTGTTCGATAAAAACGACACTTTAATAACAATGAAAATCAATAAATTATGTTAAACTTAACTGGGAAAAAAGCATTAATCACTGGCGCAACTGGTGGAATTGGCGGTCAAATCGCAAAATCATTAAGCGAAGCTGGTGCCAGCGTCGTAATTTCTGGAACTAGAGAAGAAAAATTAAAAGAATTAGCTGCTCAAATTAAAGGAGAAGTTCACATTCTGCCTTGTAATTTAAGTGATGTTAATGAAGTTGAAGAATTATTTGAAAAAGCTGAAGAAATTGCTGGCGGCGGAATCGATATTTTGGTCTGCAATGCCGGAGTAACTAAAGACGGACTAGCACTTAGAATGAAAAACGATGATTGGGATCAAGTTCTAAACATCAACCTTAAATCAACCTTTATTCTTAATCGTAATGCCATTAAAAAAATGATGAAGAGAAAGCATGGTAGAATCATTAACATTTCATCAATTGTTGGAGTCAGTGGAAACCCTGGCCAAGCCAATTATGTTGCATCAAAAGCAGGAATGATCGGAATGTCTAAATCATTTGCACTGGAAGTTGCATCTAGAGGAATAACCATTAATTGTATCGCCCCAGGATTCATCGCAACTCCAATGACTGAAATTTTAACTGACGCCCAAAAACAAGGAATTTTATCTTCAATTCCATCTAGAAAAATGGGAACTCCAGAAGACATCGCTTCTGGCGCATTATTTTTAGCAAGCGACCAAGCTGGTTACATAACAGGACAAACCCTGCACATCAACGGTGGAATGTTAATGATCTAAAAATCCTCTTTTTGCTACTAAAAGAGTAAATTTTATCTAAAATATCATCGCGAACCCGAAAGGAAAAACATTAATAATTAAATGCAAAAAAAAGAAAATAGCTTCGACATTGCAATTATTGGCGGCAGTTTCTCAGGACTAACCGCCGCCATTTTTTTGGCACAGATTTCACCTCACCTCAAGATTGCACTTATTGAAAGAAGCGACATTGTAAATCATGTCCGAAAAAGAGATGGTCGTGCATTTGCAATTTCCAAATCATCTTTAGAGATTTTTGAAAAAATTGGAATCTTAAAAGAAATCAAACCTTTTGCAGGAAAAATAACAGATATCAAAATTGTTGATGGGGATTCACCTTTTTTCCTAAATTTTGAATCTGACAATTCCCTTTTTGGATTAGTAATTGAAAATTATCACATTCACAAAGCCTTAAGAGACAAAGCTTTAAAACAAGATAATATCGAGTTTTTTAGTCCTAATTCTTATCAAGAAATTACCTTTGATGATAATTTATCACGCATAATTTTAGACAACAAAAAAACTATTACAGCCAATTTATTACTAGCTTGCGATGGTAAATTTTCAGCCTTAAGAGATAAGTTTGAAATTAGAAGTTTCCAAAAATCCTATGATCAAACCGCTTTAGTTTTTAATATTTCACATACCAAGTCTCATAAAAACATAGCTTTAGAAAAATTTCTACCCGATGGTCCTTTTGCGGTTTTGCCAATGAAAAATGACCTAGAATCATCAATTGTCTGGACTTTAAAAACCCAAAAAGCACAAACTATTTTGGAGATGGATGAAGAAAATTTCCTTCATCAACTAAAAAAATCAACTGGAGATTATTTAGGTGAAATAAAAACCACGGAAAAACCTTTTAAATATGATCTAGATTTAATTGTTGCCGACAAATTATATCACCAAAGAATGTTACTAATAAGTGACGCAGCCCACGGAATTCATCCAATTGCTGGACAAGGATTTAATTTAGGGATTGACGATATTGTGGCTCTAGAAAAATTAGTCAGAGAATATCTTGATTGTGGATTAGATATCGGATCGGAAGCTCTTTTGGAAAAATATCAGAAAATTAGAAAATTAGAAACCTATAAAATGGTCGCTGCAACTGATAGTTTAAATGGTTTATTTTCCAATAATTCAAAGATTCTCAAAGCCCTAAGGAATAGCGGACTTGCCATGGTAGAAAAAATTTCCCCTCTTAAGAAATTTTTCATCAAAAACGCTGGCGGTAATTAAATTACTGGGTAATCTTTCACATCGTAAAGCTGGTAATGCCACCATTCAAAGCGATAAATATCAAATCCAGCACTTTGCATTATTCCCATCAATAAAAATCTATTTCTCTCTTCTTCAACAGTTAAGCCTTCCGCCCCGTGATGTGCTTTAAGTCTAAAATCATCGAAAGCAGTTCCCATTTTTAGATCTTCTCCATTTTCATCAATTAAAGTTAAGTCAATTGCAACTCCTCGACAATGAGTAACAAGACCAGTTTTTGGGTTGGAAATATAATTTCCATCAGGAAATTTTTCGAATAGAAATTCTTGATATTTTATGGAGCGGAAAGTATCCCAAACTTTAAATCTAAAATTATGTTTTTTGGCAATTTCTATGGCTTTTAGAAACAATTTAGCAGCCTTAGGGTGAAGAAGTGCAATTGTTTCATCATAAATTTTTTCTCCCGTAAAATTATTACTAGTGGCATAAATAATATCTAACTCAACATCAAAGCCATTTTCTGGAGTAATCGAAATTAAATTTTTCATAAGCCTAGAAAGGTTTTACAACCACTAAAAAAACAATTGTAATCATCAAAATAGTTGGAACCTCATTGATAATGCGGTAAAATTTATCACTTCTAATATTTTCTCCTGCAGCAAAATTTTTACGACATTTACCTAAAAAACCATGACACCCGGCCATAAATAACACCAGCAAGAGCTTAAAATGAAGCCAACCTCCAGACCCAAAACCAATAAAACTAATCAACCAAAAACCGGTAATGAAAGTTAATATCATTGCTGGGTTCATAATAAACCTCAAAAGCTTTGCTTCCATTATTTGAAGAGTTTTATCCAACTCTCCACCAATTTTAGCTTGAGTGTGATAGACAAAAAGCCTGGGTAAATAAAGCATTCCACACATCCAGGAAATTAAAGAAATAATATGTAAAAATTTTGCAATTAAATAAGTATCCATTTTTTAAGTAAGTTTTTGTTCTTTAGAAATTAAAATTAATACCAATCCAATAATATTAAGCAATATGGCAATGTTTTTAAATTGGTTATTTTTTTTCTCCAAACTCATTAGCTGGTCTTGCAGATTAATCTTAGATAAATAAATTTCATCAATTTTATTTTGCAGATTCTGCTTTAAAATTTTCTCTTTTTCTATCAAATCAAAAACAGATTGAATGTCTTGATCAATATTAAAGACATCTTTAAGTAATTTATCTTCAATGCTATGGTTTTGTGAGTACAAAACGATATTTTGTAATGCAGTCCATCTATTCTGATTATTCCTCCAAGAGCGCTCAATTTTATTCTCAACTTGACGAATTTCACCATTAATTGCCGTCATTTTCATATCATTTTTAGAAACCACAAAATTAAAAATAACAATCGAAAGAACGGTAAAAATAATTCCAAAAATTAAGAAGATCTTTTTCATATTTTAAAAATATTTTGATTAAAAATTAGCTTTTAGAGCATTGTTTTTTAAAAGCAAAAATCAAGATTAATTCTTGAAATTTTATAGCCTCTAATTATTGTTACGCACCTTCTTCAACTTATTGAATAGTTCAAAAATTTATGAAACTTCTTTCTGGCAATAGCAACCTGCCCCTAGCTAATGAAATCGCCAAATATCTTGGCTGTAACCTTGTAGACGCTGAAATTAAACGCTTTGCCGATAATGAGGTTTTTGTCGAAATTAAAGAAAATGTTCGTGGTGAAGACGTTTTTGTGATTCAATCAACATCATTTCCCGCTAATGACAACATTATGGAATTGCTAATAATGATTGATGCTCTGCGCCGCGCTTCTGCCAAAAGAATAACTGCCGTAATACCTTATTTTGGCTATGCAAGACAAGATCGCAAGGTTGGTCCAAGAACTCCAATTTCATCTAAATTAGTTTCAAACATTATCACTGAAGCTGGAGCAGATAAAGTTCTAACTCTCGATTTACATGCTGGTCAAATTCAAGGATTTTTCGATATTCCGTTAGATAACCTTTTTGCAGCCCCAGTTTTTGCAAAAGATATCAAAGAAAATTTCAAAGGTAAAAATCCAATAATTGTCTCTCCTGATGTTGGTGGCTTAGTTCGTGCCAGAGTTGTAGCCAGTAAAATCGGCGCAGAATTAGCAATTGTAGACAAAAGACGACCAAAAGCAGGAGTAAGTGAAGTTATGAACATCATCGGCGATGTTAATGGAAAAGACTGCATAATGGTTGATGACATCGTTGATTCTGGAGGAACATTAGTTAATGCTGCTGACGCTTTGATTAAAAAAGGCGCAAAATCAGTTTCAGCCTATATAACTCATGGAGTTCTATCTAATAACGCCGCTAAAAGAATTGCAGGTTCCAGCTTAACAAGCTTGATAATCACCGACAGCATAGCTCAAGCTGAAGAAGTTACCAAGGCGCAAAATATCCGAACTATTAACATTTCTCCATTAATTGGTGAAGCAATTCGCAGCATTGCAGAAGAAAGATCGGTTTCAACTTTATTTGATTAAAAAATGCTTAAAGAATTAATATCCAAGTCCAAATTATCGGCCCAAAACGCAACTAGAAACTTCGCTATACCCTTTTCTTTAGGGATCTTAGTCTTAATTTTATCAGTCTTGTTATCAAACCTACTTTACAGCCCAAAAACACCATTTAAAAGAGGTTTTACAGTAGAAATTAAGCCTATCGAACGAACAATTATTAAAATTGGCGATGTAAAAGTTGGTGATTTGCAAGATTTAAAGTCTTCCAAGGTTGACATCGCTAAAATGGTAGAAAATGCCAATTTAAAAGCTGGAGCTAAAATTTTCAAAAAATGTTCCGCTTGTCACACAGTAGATCCCGGAGGTAAAAATAAAGTTGGACCCAACTTAAATGCAACTATTGGCAGAAAAATTGCCTCAATCTCCAATTTTAAATATTCAGACGCAATGAAAGCCAAAGGCGGAAATTGGACAATTGAAAAAATCAACAAATTCTTAATTAAACCCAGAAGCTATGTTCCTGGAACCAAAATGGCCTTTGCAGGACTAAAAAAAGACAAAGACCGCGCCAATGTTATTGCTTACTTAAAAAGCAGAAATGGCAATTAAAACAACCAAAAAACTCAGCTAAATGTTCATCTTAGAATTAATCGCAGCCGCCGCATTTGGAGCTATTTTTGGATCTTATTGCACCTTATTCGCCTACCGACTTCCAATTGGCGAATCTTGCTTTGGTCGATATTTTGGCCCAAAATCTCGATGTCCTAGTTGTAACAAAGTTATTAAAACCAGAGAATTAATTCCTATTCTTAACTGGCTATTCACCTTAGGACGCTGCACAAATTGCAAAGTTAAAATTCCAAAAACCTATCTTTTTATTGAACTTGCTACAACCGCTCTTTTTATTCTTTGCTATTTAAATTATGGTTTTGAAGAGCAATTCATTCTTTTTACAATTCTTTGCGCGGGATGCGTAGTAATTCTAGCAACTGATTACAGTCATAAATTTTTTCCAAATATGGCTTTAAATGCCATTTTCGTTACTGGATTAATCCATCGAGTTTTAATTGATGAAGGAATTACTGATGCCATATTTTCAGCAGCAATTGGAATAGTTTTTGCCGCTCTTTTCTATCAACTTCTACATAAAAAATTTTCTACCTTCATTTCTGGAGAAAAACAATCTTTAAGCTACGCTAAATTCATTATCATTGCGGCAATTTGCTTTACTCCTATCGAAACATTCTTACTGTATTTCTTAGCTTTATGTCTTACCCTTATTGCCTTAATTTTTCTTGGAAAATCTCTAAAAACATCTAATAATGGCCTTGGTTTTGCCTTAGTTTTACCATTCCTGTGGCTAATGTTTTCTTCTTACTAATCAAAATAACTAAAATTCAAAATGTCTAAAATAACCAAACTTAAAGAAAATACAGAATTTTCAGACTACAAAATAAAAGACATCAATCTTGCAAGCTCTGGCAGAAAGCTAATTACCATAGCAGAGAATGAAATGCCTGGATTAATGTCTTTAAGAAAAGAATTTGGCGATTCTAAGCCTTTAAAAGGCGCAAATATTGTCGGATGTCTACATATGACAGTTGAAACTGCAGTTTTAATTGAAACTCTAGCTCACCTTGGAGCAGAAATTCGTTGGAGTTCTTGCAATATCTATTCCACAAATGATGACGCTGCTGCTGCAATTGCCGAAACTGGAATTCCTGTTTTTGCTTGGAAAGGTGAAACTGAGGAAGAATATAATTGGTGTATTCGTCAAACCATTATTGGAAACGACTCTTGGAAACCTAATATGATTCTAGATGATGGCGGAGATTTAACTTTAATAATGCATAACGAATTTCCTGAATTACTTCAAAATGTAAAAGGAATTTCTGAAGAAACTACAACTGGCGTTTTAAGACTTAACCAAATGGCAGAAATTGGTAAATTAATGGTTCCTGCAATTAATGTTAATGATTCAGTTACAAAATCTAAATTCGACAACATGTATGGTTGCCGTGAAAGTGTTATTGACGGCCTTAAAAGAGCAACTGATGTTATGATTGCCGGAAAAACTGTGATAATTGCCGGATATGGAAATGTTGGAAAAGGCTGTGCTGAAGCTTTCAAAACACAAGGTGCAAAAGTTATTGTTACTGAAATTGATCCAATTTGTGCTTTACAAGCAGCAATGTCTGGTTTTCATGTTCTACCAATGGATGAAGTTGCAGCAGTTGGAGACATTTTCATAACCACAACTGGCAATAAAGATGTAATTAACATTGATCACCTAAGAGCAATGAAAAACTACGCTATCGTTGGAAATATTGGCCATTTCGACAATGAAATCCAAGTAGAATCAATGAAAAATATGAAGTGGAATAATATTAAACCACAAGTTGATGAAATTGAATTTCCTGATGGTAAAAAAATTATTCTACTAGCAGAAGGAAGATTATTAAACTTAGGTTGTGCAACCGGACATAGCGCTTTTGTAATGTCTGCCAGCTTTACTAACCAAGTTATGGCTCAAATTGAACTATGGAATAATAGTAAAAATTACGATAAAAAAGTTTATTTATTGCCAAAATCACTAGATGAAAAAGTAGCAATTTTACATCTAGAAAAACTAGGTGTAAAACTAGAAAAGCTAACCAAAGAGCAAGCTGATTATATTGGCGTTAAAGCCAGCGGCCCTTTCAAAAACGACGATTACAGATACTAATTAACCATTAACAATTAATTTATGTACGATCAATTTCTAATTACTAAAGCAGGTCATCAAAAATTAAAACTTGAAATTGATGATTTAAAAAATGTTCAGAGACCCAATATTATTGAAGCTGTTGGAACAGCTAGAGAATTGGGAGACTTAAAAGAAAATGCCGAATATCATAGTTCAAGAGAAAAACAAAGCATGATTGAAGCAACTATTTCCGTTTTAGAAGATAAATTAGCCCGATCAAAAACGGTGGATATTGAAGCTTTATCTGGCAAGAAAGTTGTGTTTGGCGCAACCGTTAAAATTGAAAATTTAGATAATGCAAAAAAAGTTACCTATAAAATAGTCAGCGATTATGAGTCAGATATTGATTCTGGATTAATTTCCGACGCCTCTCCATTTTCTAAGGCATTATTAGGAAAAGAAGCTGGAGATGAAGTTGAAATTAATACTCCTGGAGGAGTTGTTGATTACGAGATATTGGAAGTTTCCTTTATTGTCTAAAACTATTAAACAGTAATTTATAACAAGGTTTATAAATTACTCGTTGACTTAAGGTCATCTATGCAATATTGTAGAAATTAGATTGCTACTAATTTCTTTTAGCAGTTAAATCTAACAACACAATTTTAATAACTTTTAACATAAAAAATTATGAACAAAAAAACATATAAAACAAAAAGAAAGGCATTCTCACTAATTGAGCTGTCTATTGTTTTGATTATTATTGGTTTATTAGTTGCCGGTGTTACCGGTGGTGCCAGTTTAATCAAAAATGCTGAACTTCGTAAAGTAGTCGAAGAAGCCAGAGGATATCAAACTGCTGTAAATAGTTTCTTTGCTAAATACAACGCTCTTCCTGGTGATTTCGGAACTGCAATTGGTACCCAAACTGGTACTGCAACAGGTAATGATGATGGCGCAATCGCATTTATCAATGTTAATGCCACAGGCGGAAGAATGGAAGGTAATATTGCTTGGCAAATGCTAGTTAATGATAACTTCATTGACAACGACTTTACTCCTGCTAGTGCCGATTTAAGTTCTGGAACAACTTATACTGTTCAATTAAACGGTGGTGGAGATCTTCCAGAATCTAACAGCCAAGGTGGTGGTTGGGCTTTTGATAATATCTCTAGTCAAAATGTTGTAATCCTAATGGGCGGAAGCACCCCTGCTTCACTAGGAACATTAACAGCTAACACTCCATATAATATGCTTACTACTTCAACTGCAGCTTTAACCAACTCAACTGCTGCTGCTACTACTGGTAATGCTCAATTACTAGGAACAGACGCACTATCTCTTGATAGAAAAGTTGATGATGGTATTGCTAATGCTGGCGACGTAAGAGGTGTTTTAGCTTCTTGTAATGCTACTACAACATACACAACAACTAATCCTTTTTCAGTATGTGCTTTATCATTTAAAGTTGGTGATATCGACTAATAATATAAATACCACTACTTAGTAAAATTTAAAACCCCGTAACTTCTTTAGAGGTTGCGGGGTTTTTTATTGTCTTAATTTAATAATTTAGACTAGAAATTTAGACTCCACCCAATTACAATCCTCGACTTTCCTAACCTTTCAAATCAAATTGCAAGCAAACAAATGACTGCCAAAACTCTTTACGATAAAATCTGGGATTCTCACTTAATTGATGATGATGGTTCAAGCCAATTAATTTACGTTGATCGTCAGTTAATTCATGAAGTTACCTCTCCACAAGCTTTTGAAGGTTTAAGAATTTCTAACAGAAAACCAAAAAACCCCAAAGCTCACTTGGCAGTTGCCGACCATAATGTTCCAACAGTCAATGCTGATCGTGGAAATGGAACAGCTGGAATTAAAGATGCAACTTCAAAAATTCAAGTTGAAACTCTTGAAGCTAATTGCAAAGAATTTGGCATTAAATATTTTGATTTAGACGATAAAAAACAGGGAATTGTTCATATTGTTGGCCCTGAACAAGGATTCACTCAACCAGGAATGGTCATAGTCTGTGGTGACTCACACACCTCAACTCATGGTGCTTTTGGAGCTCTTGCTTTTGGAGTTGGAACTTCAGAAGTTGAACATGTTTTAGCAACCCAAACTTTAATTCAAAAACGAGCTAAAAACATGCTAGTTCAAATTGATGGTGAACTTGGTTTTGGCGTAACTGCAAAAGACATTACCATGGCCGTTATTGCCAAAATTGGCACAGCTGGTGGAACTGGATTTGTTATTGAATATCGCGGAAATATAATTAGCGATTTGTCAATGGAAGGAAGGATGACCATTTGCAATATGGCAATTGAAGCTGGAGCTAGAGCTGGAATAATCGCTCCTGATGAAAAAACTTATGAATATTTAAAAGAAAGACCACTGGCTCCAAAAGGAGAAGATTTCGAAAAAGCGGTTACATATTGGGAATCTTTAAAATCTGACAAAAATGCATCTTACGATGAAACTATCACTTTAAATGCTGATGAAATTATTCCACAAGTAACTTGGGGAACTAGCCCAGAAGATACTCTGCCAATAACCGCTAAAGTTCCTGCTTTGGAAGATTTTAAAAATAAAGGAAAGCAAGAAGCCGTTAAAAGATCCCTAGATTACATGGGATTAGCTTCCGGAACTTTGTTGGAAGAAATTAAAATTGATAAAGTTTTCATTGGTTCTTGCACCAATGGGAGAATTGAAGATTTCCGTGCTGCGGCAATAGTTGCCAAAGGTAGAAAAATTGCCGCGAACATAAAATTGGCAATGGTTGTTCCAGGGTCTGGATTAGTTAAAGAGCAAGCGGAGTCTGAAGGTTTAGACAAAATATTTATCGAAGCAGGATTTGAATGGCGTGAACCTGGTTGCTCAATGTGTCTTGCAATGAATGCTGACCAACTAGAAGCCGGAGAAAGATGCGCTTCAACCTCTAATCGTAACTTCGAAGGAAGACAAGGAAGAGGCGGTAGAACTCACTTAGTAAGCCCTGCAATGGCAGTTGCGGCAGCAGTGAACGGTCATTTAACCGATGTTAGAAAAATGCTCTAATATGAATAATGACAGGCAATTAATTGTTAACATTTTAGCTATTTACCTATCGGTTTTTTTCTCTTCTACGGGTTTCGGGATGATGCTGGTTTTAATTTCAGTTAAAATGGACCAATTCGTTGTTAATGAAGCCTTAATCTCCCTTTCGGCAGCTACCCAGATTATTGCAGGAATATTATTTGCTAAATATTTACCAATTCTTGCCAAGAAATACGGCTCAATTAAAATTGCCCAAATCGCAAGCCTAATTTCAGCTTTAGTCGTTCTTCTAACCTATCAATATTTTGGTTTTTTCTTCTGGCTGTTTATTATGTTTGTTTTTGGAGTTTCCTCTTTTGCCTTTTTTGTTATCAGACAATCTATAACCCTAGATATTGCACCCAAAAACCATAAGGCATTAATTGTATCAGTGGGCGGAATGCTAATTGCGCTGGGAAATGCTTGCGGACCAATTATTCTTGGATTCATTGGGCCTGAAGGATTACCTTATTTTGTTGCATCCGGATTCTACCTACTTTCAATGGCTCCTATGATGTGGTTTAAAAACTACAATTATGCCTTCTCTTCTTCTAAAAAAATCGGATTACTCAGATACATCAAAATTTCACCAAAAATCATGTTTGGTGGATTTACCTTTAATTATGTTTACTCAGCCGCTGTAACCTTTTTAATTATCTATGGATTAAGAAGTGGATTGGAAGTAAATCAAGCTTCTTTACTATTGTCAGTTCTACTTTTAGGAACAGTTTTTTCTATACCGATGGGCTATGTGACTGATAAAATTAACCGCCGCTTTCTAATACTTCTATCTACATCAGTTTGTTTAACTTGCTCAATTTTTCTTCTTTTTACCAGCAAACCTGCCCTAATGGCAATTTTGCTATTTTTACTTTTTGGATTCATGATTGGAATTAAACTTCCAGCTCTGGTTTTAATTAATGAAAAATATAAACCAACTCAAAGATTAGCAGTAAATAGTGCTTTTAATAAAATTTGTCTAATTGGAAGTATTTTTGGAATTTTCGTTACAGGAATAATAATGGACCTATTTAATGAAAAAGGTTTATGGATTTCCATAATTATAATGCTATCACTTTACTTTGCCCTTAATTTAAAAGGATCTTGGAAGAGGCTTATTGGCCTTTCCCCAACTGGAAACATTTTACTTAAACGATAATGATTAAAAAATTAAAAAATTTATTTTGCAAAAGACCAAACAATATTGCGGTTATTAACTTGTCGGGCGTAATTGGAAAAGGCAGCAAAATGGAATCTGGAATTAACATCGATAATATCAGCCCTCTTTTAGAAAAAGCCTTTGAAACTAAAAAATTAAAAGCTGTTGCCATCAATGTTAATTCTCCTGGCGGATCTCCAGTTCAATCAGAATTAATTTTTAATAGAATTTGTGAATTATCCAAAGAGACAAAAATTCCAGTCTTCACCTTCGCGCAAGATGTTGCAGCCTCTGGTGGCTATTTCATTTTACTAGCTGGAGATGAAATTTTTGCTCATCAAGCTTCAATAGTTGGCTCAATTGGCGTAATTTCTGCTGGATTTGGTTTTGAAGAGCTCATTAAAAAAGCAGGAGTTGAAAGAAGAATTTATGCTCAGGGCAAGAATAAAGCAGTTTTAGACCCATTCTCTCCTGAGAATCCAGAAAGCATAGAAATTTTAAAATCTGCCCAAAAAGATGTTTTTGAAAGCTTTAAAGAATTAGTTAGAAATTGCCGCAAAGATAAATTAAAAGAATCTGACGAAAAACTTTTTAACGGCGCATTTTGGTCAGGAAAAACCGCTGCAGATCATGGTTTAATTGATGGAATTTCTGACATGAGAAGTAAAATGAAAGAAAAATTCGGCGATAAAATAAAATTTATTAATGTAGAACCTAAGAAAAAAGGCATGATTAAAGAACTTCTTTCTAGTAAAAGTTCAGATTTTGCTTCATCTTTTGCTAATTCTTTAATTGAAAAGATTGAAGAAAAAGGAATTTGGAGCAGATTTAAAATTTAAACACCACTAGCTAATTATTTAACAATTCCTAGAACAACAACAACAATTAAAAATTAATTTATGAATAATAAATTCTTCAAAAGTGGTTTAGAACAACAAGACCCAGAAATTTTTTCTTCAATTTCACAAGAAATTGATCGTCAGAAATATCAAATTGAACTCATTGCTTCGGAAAATATTGCAAGCAAAGCGGTTCTTGAAGCTCAAGGATCTGTTTTAACCAATAAATATGCTGAAGGATATCCTAAAAAAAGATATTACGGCGGCTGCGAATTTATGGATGAAGTAGAATCATTAGCAATTTCCAGAGTCTGTGAATTATTTGACTGTAAATTTGCCAATGTTCAGCCACATTCTGGCGCATCTGCAAATTTAGCAGTTTATTTAGCTTTCTTAAAACCTGGTGACACAATTCTAGGAATGAGCCTTGCTGCAGGAGGCCATTTAACTCATGGAGCAATGAAAACCATCTCTGGAATGTGGTTAAATTCAGTGCAATATGGAATTAAACTTGACGATGGCTTAATTGATTATGAAGAAATGGAAAAATTAGCCAGAGAACATAAGCCAAAAATGATTATTGCAGGAATTTCATCTTACCCAAGAATTGTAGATTGGGAACGCTTTAGAAAAATTGCCGATGAAGTTGGAGCAATTTTAATGGTTGATATGGCGCACATTGCAGGTCTTGTAGCTGGAGGATCTTACCCCTCACCTGTTCCTCACGCTCACATTACAACTTCCACAACTCACAAAACTCTTCGTGGACCAAGAGGAGGAATTATTTTAACTGATGATGAAGCCTTAGCTAAAAAAATTAATTCTGCGGTTTTTCCTGGTCTTCAAGGAGGACCTTTAATGCATGTTATTGCAGCTAAAGCTGTGGCTTTCGGTGAAGATTTACAACCAGAATTCAAAATTTACGCCGCTCAAGTGGTTAAAAATGCACAAGCCTTATCCAAAGTTTTGGTTGATCGTGGCTTAAAAATCACTACCGACGGAACAGATTGTCATTTAATGGTGGTTGATTTAACTCCATTAAAAGATTTAACCGGAAAAGAGGCAGAAAAAGTTCTAGAAAGAGCGGGATTAACCTGTAATAAAAATGCCATTCCTAATGACCCAAGAAGTCCATTTGTAACTTCTGGCTTACGCTTCGGAAGCGCAGCTTGTACAACTCGTGGATTTGGAGAAGAAGAATTTAAATGGATTGGTCAAAAAATTTGTGATGTTTTAGAAGGTTTTGTTAAAAATGGTGAAGAGTTAAATATCAATCTGGAAGGACAAGTTAAAGCAGAAGTTAAAATTATTTGTGAAAAATTTCCAATTTATTAAATGAAAAAATCATTATTAATCTTCTTATTTATCATGTCCACTCAAGCAAATGCTAATAATTTAAAATACCAAAAAGCAATTTTAGCCGGTGGTTGTTTTTGGGGAGTGGAAGAATTGTTCCAGAAACAAGAAGGAGTTGTAGAAACCAATGTTGGCTATGCTGGGGGAGAAATTCCTAATCCAACTTACAAAATTATCTCAACCGGACTTACTAACTATGCCGAATCCATTGAGATAACTTTTGACCCAAAAAAAACTTCATATGAGAAATTACTGAAGTTTTTCTTCACCATTCACGACCCAACAACCTTAAATCGCCAACAAAATGATATTGGAAGCCAATATCGATCAGCAATTTTTTATGTTAATGATGAACAAAAAAATATTGCTTCAAATGTAATTAAACAAGCTAACCATTCGGGAGTTTTTAAGAAAATTGTTGTGACAACTTTAGAAAAGGCAGGTAAATTTTATTTAGCAGAAGATTATCATCAAGATTACTTAGAGAAGAATCCTTATGGATATACTTGTCATCACGTTCGTAATGAGTGGAAATTTTAAAAGAACCGCAAGACATTAAAACTAACAATCATCATCCTTAAGCATAAACACAGCATCCCGGGCAAAACTGCCTAAATACTTTTTACCTCCATATCTTATCTGCACTCTAGAATAATCAACACACCCCAGAGTTTTTTACCGAGAAAGAACTACTAATCTAACTCATATTCATTCTGCCAATCTTGGCCATCTTCAAATTTTGGTTGATCTGCTTTAAATAATACGAAATCTTCAATTGCCAAAACATCCATTCCCGTCCTCATGAAACATTTATATGAATCTTCAGAACTACAAACAATTGGCTCACCTCTCACATTGAAAGAAGTATTAATTAAAACAGAACATTTAGTTAATTTCTTGAATTCGCTAATTAATGCATGAAATCTTGGATTAGTATCTTCATGAATAGTCTGCAAGCGAGCAGAATAATCAACATGAGTAATGGCTGGAAGTTTTGAACGCTTAATATTTAATTTATCAATTCCAAAAAGTTTGGCTTGTTTTTCTTCACTACCTTTAACTTTAATTTTTTCATTAATTGGCGCCACCATTAACATGTATGGTGAATCTACATCTTCAATGTCAAAATATTTAGTGATGTCTTCACGCAGAACTGCTGGAGCAAAAGGTCTGAATGATTCACGATATTTAATCTTCAAATTCATTATTTTTTGCATCTTTTCAGATCTTGGATCACCAATAATTGACCTAGATCCAAGGGCTCGTGGACCAAATTCCATTCTTCCTTGATGCCAACCAATGACTTTTTCATCAGCAATTTCTTTAGCCAAAATTTGAGCTAATTCATCCTTATCTTTAACTTTTTTGTATTTTGCACCAACAGAATCAAGATATTCTTGAATTTGATCATTCTTACATTGAACACCCAAATAAGAACCTTGCATATTGTCCTTACCATTTTCGAAGGTAGTTCTTTTGTTTTTTAAATGCTGGTAGTAGATTGAAAAAGCAACACCTAAAGCACCACCAGCGTCTCCACTTGCTGGCTGAATAAATATATTTTCAAAAATCTTTTCCTTTAAAATTTTTCCGTTAGCAACACAGTTCAAAGCAACTCCACCACTTAAGCAAAGATTTTTGCTTTTAGTTAACTTTTTAGCAGTTTTAGCCAATTTTATGACGATTTCTTCGGTAACTTGCTGAATTGAAGCTGCCATATCCATCTCAAATTGAGAAATTTCAGTTTCTGCTTTTCTTGGAGCGCGACCAAAAAGATCATGAAATTTTTTGCTGGTCATGGTTAGTCCAGTTGTATAGTTAAAATATTTCATTCTCAACTTGAATGAACCATCCGACTTAATGTCCAAAAGATTATCTTTGATTATTTTGGCATATTTTGGTTGGCCGTAAGGAGCCAAACCCATCAATTTATATTCACCCGAATTAACCTTAAATCCTGTGTAATATGTGAAAGCAGAATAAAGTAAACCAATTGAATGTGGAAAATGAACCTCTTTTAGAACCTTCATTTCATTTTTATTACCCTTCATTATTGAAGTTGTAACCCACTCACCTACTCCATCCATATTAATAATGGCGGCATCTTTAAAGGGCGAAGGATAAAAAGCGCTAGAAGCGTGAGATTGGTGATGTTCGGCAAATAGAAGTTTGCTGGCAATTTTCTCTTTTAAGGCTTTAAAGGCTTTTTTATCTTCCTTTTTAACATCGTAAAGATCAGCAAATTCTTTAATTAGAGTATCCTTTAAGAATAACTTTTCCTTTAACCAAACTGGAATTGCCATCATAAAAGAGGCAAAACCACGAGGAGTTTCACTTAAATAAGTCTCTAATAATCTTTCAAATTTTAAAAATGGCTTGTCGTAGAAACCAAAATGAGAAACTTCATCCAAGGTAATTCCCGCTTCTTCTAAACAGTATTTAATTGCTTCTTTCGGAAAGGCTGCGTCCTGTTTTTTACGAGTAAACCTTTCTTCTTGAGCAGCGGCAATTATTTTTTCACCCTTAATTAAGCAAGCAGCAGAATCGTGGTAAAGAGCGGAAATTCCAAGGATGTAAGTCATAGTTTAAAATAAAGTGTAGATGAATGGTGCAACAGCAGAACCTTGAGCGAATATCAGAAGAACTCCCAAAAGTAGCATTACAAGGATAATTGGAGCTAACCAGAATTTTTTTCTAGCTTTCAGAAATTTCCATAATTCTTTTAAAAATGACATATTTGTTTAAGGTTGTTTGTTAATAATTAATTAGAATTGGTTTTCCATTTCTTTTGGCTGCTCTTTACGATCGACAAAATAACTTTTAGAGTTGCTGTCAATTTTTTTTCCTAGTAAATCTTTTCTAAAAATCTTAAGAACAATTCCAATTGGAAAAAATAGTAAGTAGAACAGAGCAATAATGATTATTTTTGAATTAATCGCACCAATGAAGCCGCCTAATTTTATCCAACCTTGGTAAAAACGGGTAATTGCGAAAAGTCTTGGAAAGATAAGGGAAATAATTAAGAAATTAGCTGAAACAAGAGCCGCCCAAATTCTTAGAACCTCGCCATGAAAAACTGGGTAAAGCGATATTACGCAAAAGATGAAAGACCAGATAAGACCAAAAATAGTTAGGGAATGGCGATCCATTTTTAAAGGTGCGTTATTCATTTTTTTAAGTAATTTGAAAAGTATATTTGAAAAATTTTGCTCATCTTAATCGGGAGAGAAAAAAGATCAATTAAGAATTTTAAAAGACTTCAAAAAATGGCATTTTGAATTCATTTCCAACTTCATAAATTATTTCTTTTCGACTTAATGAATTGATCATGTTTCCACCAGCTGCTTTTACAATCGCATGTCCGGCTGCTACATCCCATGCTTTAATGTGAACTTTTCTGGGATAAAAATCAGCATCCCCCTCAGCAATTAAACAAAATTTGTAAGAACTAGCGACTGCCACAATTTCTTTTACGGAAATGTTTTTTTCATTAAGATCATTAATAATTTCCGACTTTTCAGGCTCTCTTTGAGTGCAAATAATTCTAAGATTATTTTTAGCTCCCAAAACCTTAATTCTGGCAATTTCCTGCTGACCAGAAAAATTCTCAATTTTTACGGCTTGATCATTTTCATTTGAAAAATACATTAAATCTTTAGCTGGTAAATAAATTACCCCAAAAACCACTTTAGAATTTTTAATTAACGCAATATTAACTGTAAATTCATCAGATTTTTTAATGAAAGAGCTAGTTCCATCTAAAGGGTCAATCATAAAATATTGATCATTTTGGGCCGCTTTTAAATTTTCCTGCGCAGAATTTTCTTCCGAAACGGCTGCAATTTCTGGAAATAACCTATTTAATTTCTGAACAATCAAATCATTGGCAGCCAAATCGGCTTTTGTTACCGGAGAATCATCGCCCTTAATTTCAACCGACAGCTCCTTGTAACCTCGGTAATATTCTAAAATTACATCGCCAGCTTGCTTGGCAATTTCAACAATTTGACTTATTTGAACCTTGTTAAACATATTTTTAAACAATAAAAAACAGCCCTAAGTTTTTTTCTTAAAGCCGCCTAAATTAAAATTATTACAAACTACTATTTAACATCCAAGCATTCTTCTGATGAACCTCAATGCGATCAGTAACCATTCCGGCGGTTACTTCATCACCAATTTCTTGAGAAGATTTTAAGACAGAAATTAGAGTTTTAACAATAGTTTCTTGATCTTCAGCCAATTGCTTAACCATTGAATCGGCATTTGAGTTTTCGTCACCTTCTTTAATTTTAGAAGCCTCAATATAAGTTGTTAATTTACCGGGAGCCTTAGATCCTAGAGCTCTAATTCTTTCGGCCAACAAATCAACCGCTGTAAATAAATCATTGTATTGCTCTTCAAAAAGCAAATGCAAAGACTTAAAATTAGGGCCAGTAACATTCCAATGAAAATTTTGGGTTTTTAAATATAGAACGTAAGTGTCAGACAAGGCAATTTTTAAAGACTCTGTTACATTTTTATTAGTCATTTTTTGTAAATTTTTAATTATTAAACAAGACTTGAAAATTCCGCTAATAACGGAAGTAACAACATGCTATGTTGCACAGAATATTTATCAACCGCAGAATTTTTCAACAAAGAAAAGATAAGGTGCTTATTACCTCGCTTGTTTTTCAAACATTTCAACCACATTTAGACAATTTTTAACATCTTTAACTTTGTTAAAATCTTGTAAAATCATCTTTAATTCTTTTTTGTCCAGCAAATCAAATTCATTCATTTTTTGATCTGGGTTTTGGCAAGATATTTCAATTAATTTTTGAAAAGTTTTGACCATTATTTTAATATCTGAACACGCAAATAAATCCTCTCGATATTCCAACCAAAGCTTAACTTCTTTAAAATCTAGCTCGTAAATGAAAGATAAATCATCGTGAATTTCAATTTTCTCATTATCAAGCGAGGTTGATTTAATGCCTTCCAACTGCAAATTTTGTAGCCTTGAAATAGTTTCAGCCATTGAAACATTAAACATTAAGCCATCAAACTCTGGATCAGATTTTCTTTTGGCTTTAACAATATCTAAAGAATTTAAATATTGAAATTTCTTGTCGGCACGGCGCTTTTGATCAATTCTTTTAATCAATTCATTAAAGGTTAAATTGCCATCAAGCGTTAATTTAAGCGGCAAAATATTAACAAAAAAACCAAAGGAATTTTTAAAACCTGCCGGCCTTAAATTTAGCGGATAGCCGATTATTAAATCTTCACAACCGTAAAAACGATTCAGAAAAGCTGCAAAAAACCCCGATAAAACCGAGAAAATTGAAGTTCTATTTGCAAATGCCAGTTTTTTCATTTTCTTAAATGCCTCAAAAGAAACAGAAAAAGCCTCTCTCTTTCCAACATTATTAATTTGAGAATCTTTCTTAGAATTGCTAAATTGCACTCGATGACTAGCATCTACCAAATTTTCTTGCCAATATTTTTGCGCTTCTTCGCCATTTTTTTGAAGTTTCTCATTTTCCAAATGAGTCAAATATTCTGGCCAATTCTTTTTGCTTTTATCAAATTTATCCTTCAACCCTTCAATACCCTCATTGTAAGCAATTGACAAGGAATTTAAGAAGAATAAAGCGCT
>JBLHVR010000004.1:0-46684 GCA_047628655.1 Lentimonas sp. | reverse complement strand
GAACGGCGATTGTACCTTTCTCAAGAGAAGCTTGATGAGCGGAACTGTCAATTCCTCTTGCCATTCCTGAGGCGATTACGAAGCCTTGTTCATTTAGTTCACAGGCAATCTTTTTAGCAAATTTACAGCCATTAAAAGACGAATTTCGAGGACCGACTATGGATAGAATGCTACGATTTAATAAGGATGTATCGCCAAGAGTGGTTAAAACTGGAGGTGGATCTGAAATTTCACGAAGTATTTTGGAATATTCTTCATCTTTGAAAGTAATGATTTTAGCACCAATTTTTTGGCAATTATAAATTTCTTTTAAAGCCAAGCTTTCTGGGTAGACCTTGATTGGAGTTTTTCTACCGCTTTTGAGGGAATATTCAGCGATGTTTTCGACAGCTGCCTTAGCGCTTCCAAAAAGATCAATTAAAGTAAAAAAGGAGTGAGGGCCAATATTTTGACTGCGAATTAGGCGTAAAAAATTTATGGTCTGATCGCTTGGATTTTGTGTGTGCGGCATTCTGGGTTTGTTAAGTTGGTTTATTGTTTTATTAGATAGCAAATTTTTAAAAGGTGATAAAGAATAGCGGCCAAGATAATATTAAAAGTTAAAATTACAATAATTCCTGTAAAAATATTACTATCGTGATATCCGGTGATTGAATATCGGAAGCCATCAATCATGTAAAAAAATGGGTTGAAGTGAGCAACTTTTTCCCAAAATTCAGGAAGGTTATTGGTGGAATAGAAGGTTCCGGAAAGGAAGGTTAAGGGGGTGATTAAATAGCTGGTAACAGCAGACATTTGGTCAAAGCTTTCGGATAAAATTCCACATAAAATACCCAAAAAACTCAAAAATAAAGAGGCAAAAAATATATAAAAGAAAGCCAGAAATAAATTTTCTGGATCTAGTGGGACGAAGAATCTAATTGCCACAAAGGTTATAATTCCAACTAAAATTCCGCGCATAACCGCAGCTAGAGAAAAGGCGATTAAAATTCCTCCAGTACCAATTGGCGGGATTAAATAGTCAATTACATGGCCTAAAATCTTGCCCATAGTCAAGGAAGAAGAGCTGTTGGCGAAGGAATTTTGCATTATCACCATCATTACTAATCCGGAGGCCATAAACTCTTTAAAGGGTATGTTTCCAACATGATGAACTTTGCTTCCAAGAGAAAGCGAGAATATTGCTAAAAGCAATAAAGCATTAATTGTGGGAGAAAAAAGTGTTTGGTGGTAAACCTTAAGAAATCTTAAAATTTCTTTCTTAAATAGGCTGTAAGTTCCGTAATAATTGGTTTTATCGTTCATTTTCTCTTAATAGTTTAAATTCCAAACTAGGCTGAAGAAAACCATGATTACGCCAAAAACTAATGGAATTGAAAGGTTGTCATCAAGCTTTAGAAGGCTAGGGCGAGCTTCGATTATGGTTGTGGCTAAAACTGCAAAAAAACCAAATAAATAATATCCGATTCCTTGACTAGATAAGGTTCCACAAATAATTAAAATTAATAAGGCGCTAAAACCAAAGCTTAGGGATCCTGCTAGTGATTTTTCAAAGAAAGGTCTGCTAGTGATTCTTTTGCCAATTAATGCCGCTAAAGCATCGGAAATGGCAAGGATTGAGAAGGCGCAAATGGCAATGATTTTTGGAGAAATAATGAATATTATTAAGGCCGAAAGAGAAGTTGCACTGGATCCGACCCAGCCATTTTTACTTAATTCTTTTTGGCGCATAATTTTTCCGAAAATTAGGTTAAATAATAATCGGAAACGAGGATTTTTTTGGCGGATGAAATCGGCCAGAATCATTAAAACCGAGGTGGGAATTAATATGCTTAGCATTTGGTTTTTTGTTAAAAAGATATAAATTGCAGGTAGCAACATAATTAAAGTGGTGTGAAAAATCTTTCTTCTGACTTCACGCTTGTAATCGTCATCTTTTAGGGAATTTGAAAATTCTTTTTTGGCTTGAGTAAGTGTGGTTTTGAATTGTTCTTTACTGGTAAGATTTTTTATTTTATCTAGCTTTACTTTTGCTGAGTAAATTTTCTTTAAGGGATTCAAAGATGAAATTTTGGTTTTTAGAATATTGATTTTTTCGCTCATGTTCATTGGCTTTTTTGGTTATAAATTACAATTTCATTTTTTTTGGCATAGCCAAGATTTTTGCGAGATTCCTCATCAAGAAGGTCTAAATCAAGAGATTGTGAATTCATACCATCAACCATATTCTGCTTATTTTGCATTTTGTTTTGCAAGCTTCCCATGGTTTGATTTTTGTGCTGAAGTTCTTTTTGTAGAGAAAAATATTTAATAACACCTTTTTCACCAAAAACAGTGTAATAGAAAAAATAAATCACCAAAGCCAGAGCTATTGAAGCGCTGATAAAAATTTGTTTAGTGATTTTGAATTTTCCCATTATTGATCTTTGTAACAAACTTCTTGCGCAGCTTTTACTATGTCCACTGCTTTTGGAAGGGCAAGTTTTTCTAAATTCTCAGCATATGGAAGTGGAGCATCAACCGATGCCAATCTTTTTACTGGTGCATCTAAGTAATCAAAGGCTTCTTCCATTATCATTGCAGCAATTTCACTACCGACTGAAGCGAATGGGAATCCTTCTTCAGCAACAACGCAGCGATTGGTTTTTTTAACTGATTCAATAATGGTTTCGCGATCTAGGGGGCGAATTGAGCGAATGTCAATCACTTCTGCGTCAATTCCTTGTGAGGCTAATTCTTCGGCGGCTTCAAGGGCATATTTCACCATTAATGAGAAAGTTACGATTGTTACATCCGATCCTTCACGAACAATTCTAGCTTCTCCGAATGGAACTAAGTGATCTTCGTCGTAATCTTCTTCAAAACTTAAGCCGTAGGTTAATTCGTTTTCTAGGAAAATTACTGGATTCTGGTCGCGAATTGCAGTTTTTAGTAAGCCTTTTGCATCAGCTGCACTGTAAGGAGAAACGACTTTTAAACCAGGAATTGCTCCATACCAAGCGGCGTAGCATTGGGAATGTTGAGCTCCTACTCTGGAAGCTGCACCATTTGGGCCGCGAAAAACTATTGGACAGACTACTTGCCCACCGGACATGTAGTTAGTTTTTCCGGCGGAATTAATTACTTGGTCAATTGCTTGCATTGCAAAGTTGAAAGTCATGAATTCAACAATAGGACGCAGGCCAGTGAATGCTGAGCCGATGGCGAGGCCAGCGAAGCCATGTTCGGTAATTGGAGTGTCGATGACTCTTTTGGGGCCAAATTCAGCTAAAAGTCCTTGAGTTACTTTGTAGGCTCCGTTGTATTCTGCAACTTCTTCACCCATCACATAAACCTTTTCTTCGATGCGCATTTCTTCGGCCATTGCCTCACAAAGGGCCTCTCTTACTGTTAATTTTCTAAGTGTCATATTTGTTATTAATTGTTATTTTCGGTGTAAATGTTGGTCATTAATTCTGAATCATCAGGCTCGGGACTATTTTTGGCAAATTCAACAATTTCAGCCACTTGTGCTTTAATCTTTTTGTCTATTTCTTTGAGCTCTTCCACGCTAACGATTTTATCTTCTAGAATTGAGGTTTTGAAAGTTTCAATTGGGTCGCGATTATCTTTCTTATCTTGAACTTCTTCTTTAGAGCGGTAGGTTGCAGGATCAGACATTGAATGACCACGATAGCGGTAAGTGTCCATCTCTAGAAGCATTGGACCTTTTCCTGATCGAACGTAATCGACGGCTTTTTTACCTTCTTTAATAACTTCAAAAATATCCATTCCACAAACTTTTTTTCCTGGAATGTTGAAGCCAAGACCTCTTTTGTGAAGCTCATCAATTGAAGAAGAGCGAGCAAGAGAGGTTCCCATTGCGTAATGATTATTTTCAATGATGAAGAGAACTGGTAAATCCCAAATTTTAGCCATGTTGAAGGCTTCATAAACTTGGCCTTGGTGGGCTGCTCCATCACCAAAATAACAGAAAGTGACATTATTATTTCCTTGGTATTTGTCAGAAAAAGCTAATCCAGCGCCAATTGGAACTGATGCTCCAACAATTCCGTGTCCGCCGTAGAAATGTTTTTCTAGGTCAAATAAATGCATTGAGCCGCCTTTTCCTTTAGAACAGCCATCTCTTCTTCCTAAAAGTTCCGCCATAATTGCTTTAGGGTCGGAATCGGCAGCAATCATGTGGCCGTGATCGCGGTAGGTGGTAATTACTTTGTCTCCTTCAATCATGCAGGCTTTCATTCCTACAGCAATTGCTTCTTGACCAATATAAAGATGGCAAAAACCGGCTATGAGTCCCATTCCATAAAGCTGGCCAGCTTTTTCTTCAAAGCGACGAATGAGTAGCATTTGCTCGTAATAATTCAGAGAATCTTGTTTGTTGATTTTTGTGCTGGTCGATTTTTTCGTCATCTTGATTTTCAATTATGTTGATCGGATTTAAAGGAATTTTTTAAGGGGTGAAAATAGTCAAATTAGTTTTGAAAGTCAATTGAACCAAATCACTTCTTTAAAAAAGGTTTAATCTGTCTCCATCTTGCCCTTGAAAATTCCCCGACGGGTTTTTATGGAGCCCCTTGGTGATTTCAATTGACCAGAATGATGAGGAAGGTGGCATTGTTGAAGTTAAACGTTCAAGAATAAATGTAATTAAGGCAATTGGAAATATTCTAGCAAGATTTCTCTTTCAACGAGGATATCTATCTTGGGCTTTAATAACTCAAAATCAGGCGATCTTGGTAAAACTCGTATTTTGAGAATTTATTGAGAAAACTCATTCCTAGAAGAGATGTTCCCATGTCTTTATTGCTGATTGCAACTGTAAAATCATTAAATTTAATTTCTCCTACACTCATTTCTCTAATTGTAGTTACTCCTTTCATCACAAGTCCATTTGCGGTTTGATATTTCCTGAAAGAAGAAATTTCTTTAAAATCAATTCCTGATTTTTTGGCGTCAGAATAATTAAGAACAATGTCGCTAGCACCAGTATCTACCATAAATCGCACCTTATTTCCATTAACTAGAATGTTGATGTAGAAATGGCCATTTTTCGACATATTGATGGCAATTTTCCCATCACCAATCCTAGCGACTTTGCTGGGGAATAATTCTCCGATAATGCGATTTTTTAAATTTATAAACTCAAACCGGAAGCTGTAAAGGCCAAGAATTACAAGAATAATGATTACCCATATTGCCAATTGAGCAAGCATTTTAGAAGCTTTAATTCGTTTGTTGAAAAAAAGACTGCTGGCAATAAAAACCAAAAGAATTGCCAAATAGATGAATTGAGGCGTTTGATCGAAACTCATATTATTTTTCTCTGTTGCCAAAAATCGCGCTGCCAATACGCACATGAGTGGCTCCTATTTGAATTGCGGCTTCAAAATCGCCGCTCATTCCCATTGAAATATTTTTTAAGTCATTATTTTTAGCAATCTGCCTAAGAAGTGCAAAATAAAGAGTTGGCTCTTCATTTGCTGGTGGAATTGCCATTAATCCAGTTACGTTTAGTTTAAATTCGGTGCGAATTTTTTTAATGAATTCATCAGCTTTTTCAGGATAAATGCCATATTTTTGTTCTTCTGAGCCAATATTTATCTGAATGAAAATTTCTGGAAATTTCTGCTGTTTTTCCATTTCTTTTTGCAGTGCTAAAGCTAATTTTTCACTATCTAGAGATTCAATAACATCGAAAATTTCTACAGCATCTTTAGCTTTATTACTTTGCAAATGACCAATTAAATGCAGCTGAACATTTTTGTGGTGGCTTTTAACTTCAAGCCACTTATTTTTTGCCTCCGCAACTTTATTCTCGCCAAAAATTTCTTGGCCAGATTCAATTGCTTGATGGACTTCATCCACGCCAAAATTTTTAGAAACGGCAACCAAATTAACCTGGGGATTTAGCTGGTTAATTTTTTCTTTAATAATTTTAAGATTTTGATCAATAGACATTTCGAAATACAAATAAATAAATTAAGACCAAAAAATAGGCTTAAGGCAGTTAAAAATCTACCTTCTATGTTCTTTTTTACTAATCACGCGGAAAGTGACCTTTTTAATGTGATTGCTAAGCTATCTAAAAAAACCGCAATTATCCTGCGTGAATATCATCTAGCTGATTATAAGCGCGTTAATTTGGTGAAAAAGATTCAGGCTCAAGGATTTAAGGTTTTGATGTCTAAAAGTTGGAAATTGGCTAAAATTTCTGGTGCCGATGGAGTTCATTTCTCTGATTTTGATGGCAGGCTAGGAATTCCTAAAAATCGTGGAAAAATGCTAATAAGTTTTAGTTGTCACAGTTTAACTTCATTAAAAAAAGCCCAAAAAATTAAGGCAGATTTGATGTTTTATTCACCAGTGTTTGCGACCAATTCTCATCCAAATCAGGCAGCAGAAGGAATTTTTGCCTTAAGAAACTTCGTTAGAAGAAGTTTAATTCCAGCTTACGCTTTGGGTGGAATTAATGAGGGTAATTTGAAAAGATTAATTAATTCTGGAATTGCCGGTATTGGCGGAATTTCGGTTTTTAACGATTCCTAAGAGCGACCATCTATTCCAGATGAAACTCCTAGGCAATTATTTAAGTGGTTTTCAATATTTTGCTGGAATTTTTTTCCATTGACTCTGGTAGATTTTGATATTTCTAGGGTATTTATGCCTCCCGACTGAATTACTTCTGTTGGAAAATGTTCTAGTATAGCGCTAGATATGGCATTGGAAGCTAATTCGAAATTTTCAGCATTTAGGTTATGTTTTTTTAAAGCACTTTTAATTATGGTTTTTAAGCCAATCCCGAATTTTAATTCTTTATCTTCTATACCATATTTATTGGCAGATTCGATGAGAGAGATAAAGATTATTCCGTCGATATTTGAGATTTTTTCAGATCTGAATCTTGTTAATAACCTACCTAGAAAATTGGGATTTTTTTCAATAGGCTTGCGTCTTTCTGACCTCATTTTATTTACAAAGTTTTCTCATCCTAGAATAGGCGCGGCTAAATCCCTTAAGGCTATATTGATCAATTGCGTAATTTCCAACTGAAGAATCACTTCTGGCTTTAACTAATTTACTTGCCAACATTGACTGAATTATTTTTTTGTCTTCATTACGGTTTTTGGCCCAAGCGGTATCGTCTTTAGTAAATAATATGTGTGATTGATCGCCGATTAATAAATGAACATTTTGATTAATTTTATATTCATATCCTGAATAAAGACTAATTTCTTCGATTTTGTTTTTGGAATATCGGGTAATCGCTAAATAAGGGTTTCTGCTTCCGGTGTAGCTACTATTCTTTTTGTGCGCTGTGGTGGCGATGTAGCATTTTTTATCTTCTGTATTTTCGTTAATTTCGTAAACCACCCAGCCATAATGGATGCTGTCGATGGTTTGAGCGAATAGATTTGAGGAATTTAGCAGAAGAAGCGGTAAAATAACGAATTTGAGAAATCTCATTTTACTATTCAATAATTTCTCCACTAATTACATATTGGGTTAATTCGGCAATGTTTGTTGCGTGGTCGGCCATTCTTTCAAAGCTTTTGGCAATAAAAAGAATATTTACTACATTCTTAATTTTAGTGCTGTCAAAATGTCCTTCTTCAGCATTAAAAAGTAGGTTTTTGTAAATTTTGTCAATTTGATCATCTTGTTTTAAAACTAAATCAGCTTGCTCAACGCCATTTGCACTGTTAAACGCTAAGACAGAATCAATAGTCATTTTTGTGGCAATATCGAACATTTCCAACAAAGATTTTTTAGTTGAATAGTCAATTGGAGTGTCTAAATAGACAAATTTCTTAATTATGCTTTTGCATTTGTCACCAACTCTTTCTAAGTTTGATGAAACTTTAAGGGCCGAAACCACATAGCGTAAATCTAGCGCCATTGGTTGTCTTAAAGCCAACATTGCAGTGACCTTTTTTTCGGTAAGATTGTCTAGTTGATTGATCTTGTAATCGTGATCAGAGATTTCTTGAGTAAGATTTTTTTTAGGATTTTCAATTACATCTTTAACCATTTTTGCTGATTCTTGCAATAAATCAACTATGTGATCAAGGGTACTAGAGATTGATTTTAGGTCTTTATCATAAGATTTTACGGTGTGTTCTCTTAATAGTTCCATTTTGAAAATTAAATTGTGATTATTTATTCACCGTATTAAAGTCGCAATCCGCAAAACAATCAAGTATCTAAAAAAAATAATGAACAAATATAAAGTTTTAGTAATTGGATCTGGAGGTAGAGAGCATTCAATTATTCACCAAATCAAAAAATCACCTTTATTGGATGAAGTTTATTGTGCTTCTGAGAATGCTGGAATTGCTCAAATTGCCAATTTAGTACCCGAAATATCAGCTTCTAATCATCAACAAGTCATTGATTTTTGTCGTCAGAAGAACATCAATTTAGTAATTATTGGTCCAGAACAATATCTAATTGAAGGTTTAGCCGATTCTCTGATTGCTGCGAATATTAAAGTTTTTGGCCCATCAAAGAATGCTTCCAGATTAGAAGGTTCAAAAGCTTTTACTAAGAAAGTGTGCGACGATTACGCAATTCCAACTGCAGCTTACGAAGCCTTTGATAATTATGCAGAAGCCTTGAAATATCTCGATAAAGTCGGTGTTCCATGTGTAATTAAAGCTGACGGAATTGCAGCCGGGAAAGGTGTTATTATTGCTGATAATTTAGAAAACGCTAAAAATTCTGTGAAGGAAATCTTTTCTGGTAAATTTGGTAAAGCAGGAGACAAAATTGTTATTGAAGAATTTTTAAGCGGCAGAGAAGTGAGTTTCTTTGCAATTTGCGATGGAGAAAATGCCAAATTTTTTGGAACGGCAGGAGATCACAAAAAAGTTGGTGAAGGTGATGTTGGTTTGAATACTGGAGGAATGGGAACTTACAGCCCTTCTCCTTTTCTTGATGAAAAAGAGGAAGCGGAAATTATGCAAAGCACTATTTTGCCAACTTTAAAAGCGATGCAAAATTTAGGATCTCCTTTTGTGGGAATTTTATTTGCTGGATTAATTTTAACTCAAGAAGGACCAAAATTATTGGAATTTAATACTAGATTTGGTGATCCTGAAACTCAGGTTATTTTACCTAGATTGAAATCTGACTTATTAGAATTAATTATTGCAACTATTGATGGAAATTTGGCGACGCAGAAAATTGAATTTGAAGATAAATCTGCGGTTTGTGTAATTCTAGCTTCTAAAGGATATCCTGAAAATTATCAGAAAAATACCGAAATTAAGAATTTATCAGCAGCAACAAATTCTAAAGACGCGCTGGTTTTCCATAGTGGAACCAAAAAATATCAGGATAAAATTCTGGCAATTGGCGGTAGAGTTTTGGGTGTTGTTGCTTTGTCAGAAAATATTGAAAGCGCGCGCGTAAAATCTTACCAGGCGCTCGATTTAATTGATTGGGAGAATGGTTTCTGCCGAAGGGATATTGCGCTGGGTATTGTTAGGTAATTAATTAGTTAAAAGTGCCTGATTGATTTTAATAAAATTAACATTAGTCTTCGCGTCCTCATTTTCAATATCTGATTTTAATTTCAAATTTACACTTAAATTTATGACTGATTTTCTTTCCAATCTTTTTGTTTCCGATGCCTTTGCTCAAACTTCCGAGCAAGCATCTTCAGGCGGTAGTTTAACAAGTTTTGTGCCTTTAATTTTAATCTTTTTAGTGTTTTATTTCTTATTAATTAGACCACAACAAAAGAAAGCTAAAGAACATCAAGCAACTTTAAGCGCGCTGAAAAAAGGCAATAAAGTTTTCACTAATAGTGGAATTTATGGTGTTGTTGCATCAATTGACGATAAAGAAAATTTAGTTCATTTAGAAATTGCAGAAGGTGTGGTTGTTAAAGTTCAAAAACATAATGTTTCTGAAGTGGTTAAGCCTAAAGAAAAAGCCAGCAAATCTCTAGGAAAAGCTGCGATTAAAAAGAAATCTAATAAAAAATAAATATGCTACGCTTTTCACCATTAAAGGTTTTTTTCATATTTCTAGCCTGCGCTGTTTTCTTAATTTACAGCGTACCTAATTTTGTCCCCAAGGAAAAAAGAGATGAATTTCCTTACAGTTTATTTCCCAGTCAGTCGGTTAATTTGGGACTTGATCTAAGGGGTGGTGCGCATCTTTTATTACAGGTCGATTTTGATTACTATCTAAAAGAACAATTCACCAACTTAAGTGATGAGCTTAAAAGATCTTTCATTGAAGAGGGTTTAAGTTCGGTAGTAAAAGTTTCTAGTGAGTCAATAACTTTTGACTTTTCACAAGAAGAATCCATTCCTCAAGCAAAAAAATTAGCTAAAAAACTAGATCGTGAAATTGAATTTGATGTTGACGACAATCAGATGATTCTATCCTACCCAACTTCCAAAATCGTCACTATGAAGCGAGATTTAGTGGCTCAATCAATTGAAATTATTCGCAGAAGGGTTGATGAGACCGGAACTAAAGAGCCAATAATTCAGGCTCAAGGAAAAAGTCGAGTTTTATTGCAAGTTCCTGGCGCTGAGAATCCGGGAGAAATCAAAGATCTATTAGGAAAAACTGCCAAATTAACTTTCCATTTTGTAGTTGATGTTTTAGGCGATGATGAATTTATGGGTTACGATTCCGAAACTACAACTATGAGTGATGTTGATGGTCGAAATTTCTTAATTAAAAAGAAGCCAATGTTAACTGGAGATTTACTAGTTGATGCTAATGCAACTTTTTATGAAAATGAGCCGGCAGTTGGCTTTAAATTCAACTATTTAGGTGCGAGAAAATTTGCTGAAATCACTAGTAATAACGTTGGTCGCTTATTTGCTATTGTTTTGGATGGAAAAATTATTACTGCTCCAAAAATTAATTCAGTTATTTCCGGTGGTGCGGGAGTAATTTCTGGAAGTTTTACCACTCCTGAAGCTAACGAGTTGTCTTTGCTCTTAAGGGCGGGCGCTCTTCCTGCTCCAATTAGTATTTTAGAAGAAAGAACAGTTGGCCCTTCTTTGGGTTCAGATTCTATAAAAGCCGGTACTACAGCTGCAATTTACAGTTTTGTGTTGGTGGCCTTTTTCATGGTGTTCTTTTATGGATATTTTGGGGTTGTTGCCTCATTCGCTTTGGTAATTAATATTGCAATGGTTCTAACTTTCTTGGCAATGTTAGGAGCGACTTTAACTCTTCCAGGAATTGCAGGAATTATTTTAACTATTGGTATGTCGGTTGATGCTAATGTTTTGATTTTTGAGAGAATAAAAGAAGAGGTGAGGGCGCGAGGAAGAAAAGTAATTACTGCTGTTGATGCTGGTTTTCATGGTGCCTTTAGAACGATTATTGATTCGAATCTTACTACTCTAATTATTGCTATTTTGCTTTATTTATTTGGTTCTGGACCAATTCGTGGCTTTGCAGTTACTTTAACTTTTGGAATTATATCTTCAATGTTTACTGCCATAGTTTTGACTAGAACGATTATTATTCTGTGGATTAAACTTCGTAAAACTCCCCCGCAACATTTGCCTATTTAATCGTTAATCAACAATTTCTATTTGTTTTGATTTAAATCCTGTTGCCACAATATAGTTTTCAGAAGATTCTTTCCGAGAAGATTCCGGTTTGAAATGCTTAACAATGGTGAAATTTGCTCTGAATTTTTGAAGTAGATCACCACTTGCCCCTCCTTGAAATATTTTTCCAACAAAAACACCTTTTTCTGCTAAAATTCCTATTGAAAAATCTAAAGCTTCTTCAAGAAGTGCTACAATTCTTAAATGATCAGTTTTGGCATCTCCACAAGCATTTCCTGCCATATCACTTAATATAACATCGCATTTCCTAGGATTTTCAGACGGATTATTTTGGTTGATGAGATTGATGATATTTTCATGAGCATCGGTAGATAGAAAATCTTGTTGCAGGAATTCTACACCTTCAATTCTATCCATTTCTAAAATATCTAGAGCAAAAACTTTTCCTCTGCCAGCCTTTTGAGAAGCAATTTGACTCCATCCTCCTGGGGTTGACCCAAGATCGAGAATTATTTTCCCTTTTTTGAAGATTTTGAATTTCTCATCAATTTCAATTATTTTAAATGCTGACCTAGATCTATATCCTTGATATTGGGCTTCTTTAACGAAGGGGTCATTAATGTGTCTTCTAAGCCAATTAGTGGATGATGTTTTTCTTTTTTTGGCATTTTTAACTTTTGTGAATTTATTTCTGATCATTTTATTTTAATTTACTATATTTCGTGATTTTATATAATGCGGGCCTATTTATTAGAGGCTTGGCGTTCATTTCTGTTATTTAAATAACTTGATAAGTACGGCTGATTTGTATTTAATCCAACCAGGTATTTTATTACTTAGAAGCAATAATCACAATGAAAGATTTATCTAAAATAAAAAGAAAAAGAAAGGGTTTTAGCCTGATTGAATTATCGATAGTGATAATTATCATCGGAATTCTGATTGCTGGAGTTTATTCTGGCGCGGGATTAGTGCGTAATACTAAAATATTATCCGCCAGATCCATCACTCTATCCTCACAAATTTCCTCTATTCCTGGAATGGTTGTGTGGGTTGAAAACTCTTCTTTGGAGAGTTTTAATGCCTCTGATATTAGTGATGGAGCGGCAATATCTAATTGGTTTAATCGCGAACCCTCCGGTTTTCTGGTTGATAATAATCTAGATCAAGCTTCTGGAGGAGTTAATTATGAAACAGACGGAATTAATAATTTGCCAACAGTTAGTCTAAATGTTGCTGGAAATATGAAATTATCTAGTTTTGCCAATTCCTCTCTGGAAAATTCAACAATTGTAATTGTTTTTAGGCCAACTGCAGCAGTGGAATCGACCACTTTATGGATTTTAGATTCAGGTGCTTCTGCTAATCCTTACGCAATAGGAATTCAAAGTGATAGAATAAATCTTCATGCTGGATCTGACGTTTTTACCAATAACGCAACTAATCCAGCCTCAATTTCACAGGGAAATCCTTATATTTTGATGGCTTATTTTGACGGAGCGTCTTCCAAAGTTTTTCTTAATAATGAAACGGAAGTTGGAGGTCTTGGTGCAACAATTAATCCTGGGTCTAATATTCTAAATGGAATTACTTTGGGTTCAAATAGAAATGGATTCTCTGGTATTTCTGCTGAAATCTCGGAATTAATAATTTATGATCGCCCTTTAAAAAGAAGTGAAAGAGAGGAAGTATTTAAGTATTTGTCAAAAAAATATGACATTAATGTAATTAGTTTATGAATAATTTTACTAAATTTCTATTTATAGCTTTGGTTTTGAATTTTACCGCTTCTTGTAATGTGCTTTATCAGCCAATGCCAGACAGTTGGAATTGGGGAGCTAAAGCTAGACCACTAACCGGAGTTAGAGGTTTTCCTGAGGCCGACACTATGTATGGAAAGGGTTTTAAAGATGGTTGCGAAGGTGTATTGCCAATTGTTGGAAAAGGTGCGGTAGATTTTATTCAACCTAAATTCAACCCAACTTTAATGACTAAAGAACCAGATTACTATTCTGGTTGGTTTGATGGGCACGAGCAATGTATTTATATTATGGATCATGATGTTTTGTAATTGTGTGAAAAAGAATGGTTTTTTTGTAAAAATGGTGATACTGATGCTTCTTATTTCAGGATGCACCCCAATTACCATGAATAAAAAAATTCCAGATGGGCCTCCTGCATTTCAGGCTGGTTGGCATAATGGCTGTTCTTCAGCTATGTCTGTTGGTGGTTATTTGGCTGGAAAATTTCAGGAATTTGGAATAGGAGACGGTTCATATCAGCATGATAGTATCTATCAAAATGCCTATACTGCAGGTTGGTTTGCCTGTTATACAACATCGTCTGCATTTACCAACTTCCCTGGAGTTGGTACTGCGCCACTTCAATAAACATTTATGCTTAAAGTAATTTTACAATTGGTAACAGTTTCTATTTTGGCACAATTAATGTTTGCTTGTAATTACAGGATACCAAGCAAAGAGCCGTCTAAATTTTTTAAAAAATCTTTAGAAAGTGCAACACCAGATTTTAAGCAAGGTTGGGAAGATGGTTGTGAAGTTGGAATGTCGGGTGGTAGTAACAGTTTTTATCAATCAGTTTATGATAGTAATAAAATGGATGGTTACAAATATTCTTATTCTACAGATTATCGAATAGCTTGGGAACGAGCTTTTTGGTTTTGTTACCGAACTGACTTTGTAGATCAAAAATCAACTCCGCATAGTTCAATTTTTGGTGGAGTTCAATAAAATGATTAATTAATGATCAAGAAATTAATTTTAATATTAATATTACTTTCCTTTAGTAATTGTAAGGCAGTTACGGGTGCTAGAAGATATTTTTACCTTGGAACCCAGTACAGCGTTCCTGATGGAACTCCCATTTTCCAAAAAGGATATCGTGATGGTTGTGAAAATGGAATTTATTCAAGAGGTAATGCGTTCTATAGAACAAAATATAATGGGTATAATTATGATTATTCTCTAATTGAAAACCCAGAATACAAATTTGGATACGGTAAGGGATATGGATATTGCTTTACAACCAATACCGTTGGTGGACACTCCTTGGGAGGTTCTGATGCATTTATTTATGGTAAAGGAGTGCCTTTCGATATGGGAAGAGGCAACATAGATGATACGCTTAATTATGAAACTGGTCATTGGAGCAACCCATTTGCGTCTGGAAAGGGTTTAGACGGCGTAGTGGATTCTATTCAATCACCAAAAGGATTTAGCGTTTTTGGTAGTCATCCACTTTATGGGACAACAAATGAAAAACAAATTTTTGGATGGTAAGAAAAATAATTTTAAGCTTATTAATAATATTAACCCTATCTTCGTGTGGAAGATATTGGTATAAGCCTTACGGAAAAATATTCAAGTTTTTGCCCAAAGAAGGCTCTCCTGGGTTTAAGCTTGGATGGCTTCATGGCTGTGAATCTGGTCTTTCAACTCAATTTGGTGGTGCGATATTCTTAAGTTTTTATCAGTGGAAAAAAGATCCTGACATTGCTAAATCCAGAAAATCTCTTGCAGATATTTCTAGAATTAGAGAAAGATATAAAGACGAGAAAATTGCTAAAATTAACTGGAATAACCCAAGAGAGGTGAAAAAGAATTTTAGTGATTATAACACAATATTCTGGTCAGCTCATATTTTTTGTCGTCACTCGGCTTTGGGGCAGTTGGAAATGTCAGGTATGAGACCGCCAATAGTAGGAGATGTAAGATATGACCCAGGGGCGCATAGTATAGGTAATATTTACAAAATAGATGGAAAAGGTGATGCCAGATACAGCTATTGGTAATTTATGTTTGATTTTTTAGGCCCGTAAATTACTCTTCGCCACCTCAAATTATCTGTTAACAAATTCCTTAAAATGCTCATAAAATTAATTCTTCTTTTGCCACTAATTGGTGCTTTAACTTCTGGCATCTTATCCCAAAATATTAGCAAAAGATTTGCCCAAATTTTTAATTCATCATTGTTGGTTTTATCAACAATTTTGGCCTTCGTTGTTTTCTTCCAAATTGGAATTACAGGTAAAAAAGAAACTGTAATTTTATTTAATTGGATCACTTCTGGCAGCTTCACAGCTAATTGGGCGCTTTATGTTGACAGTCTCACAGCGGCAATGCTGATTTTGGTTACTTTTGTTTCAGCCCTAGTTCACATCTATTCAATCGGCTACATGGATGAAGATAAGTCGGTCCCAAGATTTATGTCATATCTTTCACTCTTCACCTTTTTCATGTTAATTTTAGTCACCGCCGAAAACTTTCTTCAGCTTTTTGTGGGTTGGGAAGGAGTAGGCCTAGCTTCCTATCTATTGATTGGTTTTTGGTATAAAAAACCTTCAGCCAATAAGGCCGCAATGAAAGCATTTTTGGTTAACAGAATTGGTGATTTTGGTTTAATCATTGCAATTGCTTTAATTTACCTAACCTTTGGATCAATTAACTTCGCTGAAGTTTTCGCTGCAGTGCCTAATTTTGTTGACTCCACATTAACAATTTTCAGCTTCGAAATGAAAACCATTACCGTTATTGCAATTTTATTGTTTATTGGTGCGATGGGCAAATCTGCTCAACTTGGTCTGCACACTTGGCTGGCTGATGCTATGGAAGGTCCAACTCCAGTTTCGGCTTTAATTCATGCAGCCACAATGGTTACAGCAGGTGTTTTTCTAGTTGCTAGATGTTCACCAATTTTTGAATATTCACCTGTTGCCTTAAATATGGTAACTATAGTTGGTGCTGCCACAGCAATTTTTGCCGCTACCATTGCCATCACCCAGAATGACATAAAAAAAATCATCGCCTATTCCACTTGCAGCCAACTTGGTTACATGTTTTTTGCTTGCGGAGTTTCAGCTTACAGCGCAGGAATGTTTCACCTTTTAACTCATGGGTTCTTCAAAGCCCTTCTTTTCTTAGGAGCAGGAAGTGTTATTCATGCAATGCATCATCAGCAAGACATTAGAAAAATGGGTGGATTGGCTAAAAAAATACCCTTCACCTGTGCCATGATGTGGGTCGGATCTCTAGCTTTGGCAGGTTTTCCACCTTTCGCCGGATATTACTCCAAAGATGCTATTTTAGAAGCCGCTTTCATGTCGCACGGTCAGTTTGGGCAATTTGCCTTTTATGCAGGAATTACTGCCGCCTTCCTAACCGCATTTTACTCTTGGAGACTTCTATTCTTAGTCTTTAACGGAAAAACTAGAGCAGATAAGAAAACCTTTGATCACGCTCATGAAGCACCAAAAACAATGCTTGTGCCGCTCTTATTATTAGCAATTGGTGCAATTTTCAGTGGTTTAATTGGCTATTATATTTTGGGAATGATTTCATTTGAAGGAAATTTCTTTGAAAATGCAATTTTCTTGAGCGAAGGAAACAATATTCTAGAAGAAATTCATCACACCCCACTTCTAATTAAGAAATTACCATTAATTCTGGGAGTAATTGCCATCGCTTTGGCTTATTTACTCTACATTGCAAAACCACAATGGCCGGCAAAAATTGCTAAATCCTTTAAATTGCTTTACAAAATTTCTTTCAATAAGTGGTATTTCGATGAAATTTACGATCGTATTTTTGTTAAAAGCCTTAAAAAACTTAGTCTAATATTATGGAAATTCTGGGATAGTAAAATAATTGATGGACTAGGAGTGAATGGAGTTGCTAATTTATGCAAAATAAATGCCAAAGGATTAGGTAAGTTACAAACTGGTTACATATACCATTACGCCATTGCAATGGCTGTTGGTGTGGTGGCAATCTTATTTTACTTAATTTATCAAATTATTGGCATCTCCTTCTAAATATTAGATCTTCACTACTAGGGCCGATCTAATTAAAAATAAGCATTAAAAAACCTCTGTAAAATCTAATTTTACAGAGGTTTTTTTGTAATTATTTTAGGCTGATACAAATTCAGTAATTCGCCGTTAATAGTGGAGGGAGAGCTGTTGAATTGATAATTACTTCATTCCCAAGGCTTCCTTGTAAGAATCTAATAGAAATTCTTGCTCATCCAAAGTTCCTTGATCAAGCTTTCTCATTGAAATTACTTTTCTCATCACTTTGGCGTCAAAACCTGCTGATTTAGCTTCGTCAAAAATTTCTTTAATACTCACGCCAATTTCTTTTTTTTGATCTTCATACATCTCAATTCCTTCAATGTATTTCTTTAAAAGTTGTGATGTGTTTTCGTTAATATCTACCATTGTTACATTAGTTAATTGTTAAAAATATTGGAAATGTCGTTGTAAGTGGTGAAAATCATCAAACTAATGAGGATTGCAAAACCAGCTTGGAAGCCAGCAAGCTGAACTTTCTCTGGTAAGGCTTTTCCTCTAATTAACTCAATAATGTAGTAAAATAAATGTCCTCCATCTAGAGCCGGAATTGGCAGCAAGTTAAGAACTCCTAAGTTGATTGAAATCATTGCCATGAACCACAAAACCACCATTAATCCTGCTTGAACCGATTTTCCTGAATATTCTGCAATTTTAACTGGCCCGCTTAATTCCTTAACACTTCTTTGACCAGTAACCAGTTCTCCAATTGCCTTTAAAACCGAAATTGACATATTATAAGTTTCAACATTGGCATTAATGAATGCTGAAAAAATACCTAATTTTTGATATTCAAATTGAGTAGCGCCAACACCAATTAAAGGAACTTTTTGGTCATCACCAAAAATGTTTTTTGAAACTGACATTTTTGGAATTAATTCTAAATTAACAATTTTTTCATCGCGCTGTAATTTTAATTTCATGGTCTTTTCACCATTTTCAATAACCAGCAATCTGACTTTTTCAAAATCATTAATTTCCTGGTCATTAATTTTCAAAATCTCATCACCAATCAAAATTCCCGCCTCAGCAGCAGCACTATTTTCTTGAACTTGATCAATAATTGGCAAGAACTTAGTCAGGCCTTGAGACTTAAAAATTATAGTTAAAAGAACGATGCACAATAGGAAATTAGCAATTGGACCTGCTGCAACAATTGCTATTCTCTTAAAAACATTTTGAAAATAAAAGGATTGTTTTTTGTCTTTGTCGCTCATTTTGGCAATTTTGTCTTTATCAAAAACTGAAGCAGGATTTTGATCGCCAAACATTTTTACATAGCCTCCAAGTGGAAAAAGACTAAATTTCCAACGAGTTCCAGATTTGTCGTTAAATCCAAAAAGCTCTTTTCCAAAACCAATTGAAAATTCTTCAACTTTTACTCCGCAAAGTTTAGCCACAAAATAATGGCCAAATTCATGAATGAATACGATGAAAGAAAGAATGGCAATAAAAGCCACAAAGTTTTGTAGAATTAAATTAATGATGTCCATTGGTTTTTTTTAGATTCGTAATAAGTGCGATAATTTAGGGTTATTGCATACTAAATCAACTAGCAAAATAATTAAAAACACATTATTTTGCTTCTTTTTTAACAATAAAATTAATAAATGAAGCCAGATCGCAAAGAATACCAAGAATGCCAACCTTTATTTAGATACCGAAATTTAAATCAGCAACAAAGACAAGAGGTCATAAATGCTTTAAATTTTGCAAATAGAGTGGCACGAACGTTACTGAGGTTTTAGAGCGAATATTCATGGGCTGGGTTATTTTATGGATGAGCAGGTAATATGCTAGATAATTAGGAGGAGAGGGTTCCAAAAAACATTGCTGATGTTAGAAATGGTGTGTTGGAGAAACTTCGAAGCCCTGAAATGTTTTTTGATGATAAAATATTAAATATGCTTGGAATTGTTTCTTCTGAGTAAAATAATCCACGCTCAGGTGGTTTTGGGCTAGATCCTAAATATTTAGAATTGTCTAATTTTGCATCTAGGAATAGGAAATTTAATAGAAATGAAACTGTTGTTGATAATTTGTTAAATGCTATTGAAGAGAATGATGGAAGATTATTTACTGATGGTTTGAAGGAAATCTTAGAATCAGATTTTAGTCGGGATAAAGAAATTGAAATTGTTTATTGAAGAAATTTAGAGTGCGTTAATTGAGAGATGAGATTTTGCTTTAAAGTTGATTTGCAAAGATCATTTTGGTGATGAAAATATGGCTGACCAATTTATTTTAGGTGTTGATGTTAAACCAACACAAACGACTGCATATTCTGCGGTAATAAAACCTGACCAACAACGATTAGATATTTTTTTAGTGAGTTTATAGGGTCAACTTTAGAAGGTCAGCCTGTGAGTGAATTAAATAAACGTGCATTTGTGAATTTAATTAATAATGATGTTTTTAGATTAAAGTTAGGTGAGTAATTATTAGCTTTTGAAAATATCGGAAATGCGTTAGAAAGTTTGGGAATTAATTTGGAAGATCAAGTGAATGAAACTCCACAGCAAAATGTGGTTAGAAAATTAGAACATCTTTGTAATTTAGTTGGAATTTCCGATAAATCATTTACTTCGACCCTTTTTCATGATAAAAAACCTGGTAATAATGTTACAAAAATAATGGCTGATAATTTAAATTCTAGAAGTAGATCATCATCAAATTCATCAGGAGCGAGTGGGTTGGAGTTTTAATGCTCGATCTCTATCTATTTTACTAAAAAATTTAAAATTTAATATAATGTCTAAAAATAAAACCAAAAGTCAGCGTCAATTACAAATAGGAGAGCAAATTAAAAGGGCTTTGGCGGAAATATTTTTAACAGATCATCTTTTTGAATCAAAAAAAGGTCACATCACTGTCACTCAGGCCGATGTTAGCCCTGATGCTAAAAATGCCAAGATTTTCATTAATATTTTTGGAGAGGTCAATGAAAAAAAAGCGGTGTCACAACTTAATGAGTTAAGTCCTTATTTGCGCTCAAAATTGGCCAATAAAGCTAATTTCAAATATGTTCCTCAGTTACAATTTATGTTAGATGGGGTTTCGCAAAATGTGATGAAAATTGAAGATTTATTAAATCAAGAATCAAATAAATTTTCTTAATTTATTAAAGAGTTGTATCGATTTGATCCTTTTGCCCCGAATTGAAGAATAATTAGTTTCATCGGTTAATTGTTTATATAAATTAGGTGCCCTGAATCTACTGCTTTAAAATTTCCAAAAAAACAAAATGAAAAGAATATTTTATTCAATTTTAGCTATTTCTTTACTCGCCTTAATTGTGGCTTCATTTGGTCACACCTACAACAATCTTCCTGATGCAAGTTTTACTCAATGTGTTGTAAAATATTTGGAAAATATTCTACATCCAGTGGTTTCCTTTTTGGGTTTCGTGCTTTTAGGTGGTTCTTATGAAATATTTGGCGAAGTTAGGCATGTTAAAATATTTGGTTTGCCATTTTTGGTGGTTTGGCTAATTGCTGGAGGAGTATTTTTTACCTTCAAATTGGGTTTTATCAATATTCGCCTATTTAAACATGCAATTGATGTTGCATTAGGTCGCTACGCCGAGCCGGATGCTCCTGGTAAAATCACTCAATTACAAGCTTTGTTTACAGCAATTTCGGCAACTGTGGGGCTAGGAAATATTGCGGGAGTTGCAATTGCAGTTTCGCTTGGAGGTCCTGGGGCGGTGATTTGGATGATGATTGCGGCATTTTTTGCCATGTCCCTAAAATGTAGTGAAGTTACTCTGGGCCATAAATATCGTAAATTTGATAAAGACGGAAATGTTTTAGCTGGTGCATTTTACTATTTAGAAGATGGTCTAAAAGAAAAGAACCTACCAAGATTAGGTCGGTTTCTTGCCATAATTGCGGCAATCCTTTGTGTTGGTGGAGCAATTGGCGCAGGATTAATGTTTCAAGCCAATCAAAGCGTTGCAATTATTGCTGATACTTTTTCTTTAGGAAATGAGTCTAAATTTATTCTTGTTCTAGGAATTACCACAATTATAGGAATAGTTTTAATTGGTGGAATTACAAGAATTGCTCAATGTGCTGAAAAGATCGTTCCTGCAATGGCAATAATTTATGTGGTATCTTGCATAATCATTCTTTCAGTCAATCATGACCAAATTATTGATGCTATTTCTCTAATGTTTTCATCGGCATTTAAAGGAGATGCGCTTTATGGAGGTGTGATTGGAGCTATTATTCAAGGTATAAAAAGATCGGGCTTCTCCAATGAGGCCGGAATTGGAAGTGCGCCAATTGCTCATGCTGCCGGTAAAACCAGAGAGCCAGCAAGGGAAGGTTCAATTTCTCTTCTTGAGCCATTTATTGACACGGTGGTCATTTGTTTCATGACGGGAATTGTAATTGTTGTAACCGGTGCCTATCAAGGAGATGCTGCAAATGGAGTTTTAATGACAAAAGATGCTTTTGCAACTGTTTCTAGCTGGTTCCCTTATGTGCTTTCTGCAGCAGTGTTTCTTTTTGCTTTCTCAACCATGATAACTTACAGCTATTACGGACAGCAGGCGTGGCTTTATTTAAGCAAAGGAAGGGGAATTAGAACTTGCCATGTTCTATTCATGGTTTTCATCTTTATTGGCGGCGTAATTAAGCTTGGAATTGTGATTGATCTTGCTGATATTCTGTTCCTTTCCATGGCAATTCCCAACTTAATTGGAATGTATATAATGAGAAATGTTATTAAAGATGAGATTTATAGTTATGTGAAGCGTTTAAAAAATGGTGATTTTGAGGCTTTGCGCAAGAAGAATAATAAGAAATGATCAGGGTTGTTTCTAGTGGGAAATAGATTGTGATGTGCCGGATTCTTCATTTCTAACTTTCTGGGCAAAAGATTCTAATTTAGATTCTTTATTAAGGCCCAATTTATCAACAAATGATTGCTCATCTTTTGTCTGCTTAATGATGCCGGTTTGATCAAATTCCTTCCGTCTTTCTTGTATCTGTAAAACCCCTTTTCCGCCATTAAAATCTTTACTCATAGAACTGATATCAACTTCTCCATTTTCTGGAGATTGGTAAATTTCTATTAATTTGTTGGGAGTTAATCCGGTTTTTGCGGCAATTTCGCTAACAGAAGATGCTTCTCTAATGGCCTTTTCTTTGAAATGATCAAAAATGATTTTTGAGTTCTGGGTTCTTTGTTTTTTGTTTGGGTCTACAAACAAACTCCTCTCATGATTTTGGGTTGCTGATTCAACTTCTGATTTTACTATTTTCTCAAAGAAGTGAGATTTTTGGTGTATTTGATCTTCTAAAAATGCCATTTAATTCTCCATTAAAAAATAAGCTAACATTCACTTTTATTAGATAAATATCAGATTGCAATGACTATTTCTCAAGTTTTTCTGGCGAGGTCCTAAATAGAGTTGATTCCAAGGTTAGTGAACAATTCTTGATCTTTCTGACTTTCAGGATTTTCAGTTGTGAGTAATTTATCACCATAAAAAATTGAGTTAGCTCCAGATAAGAAACATAAGGCCTGAGTTTGGTCATTCATTTCACTTCTTCCTGCTGAAAGGCGCACGAAAGATTTGGGCATTACAATTCTAGCAACCGCAATAGTTCTAATAAATTCAAATTCATCAACACCTTCAACATTTTCCAGTGGCGTTCCTTTAACTTTAACCAAGCGATTAATAGGAACAGATTGTGGTTGAGTTTCCATATTTGCCAAAACTTGCAACATTTTTGCACGATCTTCTCGCTCTTCACCCATGCCAACAATTCCTCCTGAGCAAACATTAATTTTGGAATTACGCACATTTTGCAATGTTTCTAGGCGCTCTTCAAATTTCCTGGTAGAAATGATTTTTTCGTAATATTCAGCCGATGTGTCAATATTGTGATTGTAATAATCTAAGCCCGCAGATTTTAATTTATCACTTTGTTTTCCATCAATCATTCCTAGCGTAACGCAGGTTTCTAAGCCCAATTCTTTCACTTCTTTTACCATGTCGCAGACTTTGTCTAAATCACGGTCATTTAAATTTCTCCAAGCTGCTCCCATACAAAATCTGCTTGCTCCTGCTTTCTTGGCATTCTTTGCAGCTTCTACAACTTTATCAATTTCCATGAAAGGCTCTTTTTTAAGCTCTGTATTGTAATGTGCAGATTGGGGGCAGTATTTACAATCTTCAGGGCAAGAACCAGTTTTGATGCTTAGAAGTGTACTAATTTGTACTTCATTGGGATTGAAATTATCACGATGAATTTGCGCTGCTTTAAAAACCAAATCAGAAAATGGTTTATTAAAAAGTTCTAGAATTACATCTAAATTCCAGTCTTTTTTTAAATTATCATTATTAATTTTTACTTCAGATCGCATATTTTTTTACCTCTTTAAGTATGTTAAAAATTCCGCAAAAATATGCGGATACAAAATAAATAATTATTCCCAAGGAAATAGTTAAAACCAAATTCAATATTAAATGTAAATCAGCAAAATATTGATTAAGAAAAACCAAGGCAAAACTCATAATTACCGAAGGAATGATGATTTTGATTAATTTCTTTAAGAAATTATTTTCAAAAACAAAATGTTTATTTTTTCTTAAAATAAATAGCATCAAAAAAGCATTAAAATAAGAGGCAATTACTGAAGCCATAATAATTCCAATGTAGCCAAAAGGAGCTAAAAACAGCAAAGTTAGAATTACGTTAATTAACACGCAAGCTAAAGCAATTTGCATCGGGGTTTTGGTGTTTCCTCTTGCAAAAAACCCAGGTTCAATAATTTTGACCAGAACAAAAGCAGGTAGTCCAAAAGCATAAAACATCAAGGCTTTGGCAACAAAGGCGGTTTCTTCAGCTCCAAAAGCGCCTCGTTGAAATAAAGTTTCAATGATGGGATGAGATAAAAATATTAATGCCATTGCGGCAGGAATAACTAAAATTAAACTGGCTTCCATTGCCAAATTCTGCAACATTATTGCTCGAGATCTGTCTTTCGATTTAATGGCTTTGGCCAAAGTTGGAAGTAGGGCGATGTTTATGGCAATGCCAATCATTGCCAACGGCAATTGGTTGATTCGGTCGGAATAGTAAAGGTAAGAAACTGCTCCAGGAATTAGGCTGGCAATCATGGTGTTTACCAAAAGGTTAATTTGCATCACATTGGCTCCAATAATTCCGGGTAGAAGCTTGGAGAAGAACTTTTTACTATCACTATTAATGGTTGTGAAAGTTGGATAAACCAGCATTTTGGCTCGCGATAAACAAAAACCAAGCCATAAAAGTTGTAGAATTCCAGCAGCAAAAACTCCCCAAGAAAGGGCGTAAGCTAAGTTTGGGGTTATGGCTTTAAACGCAAATATTGAGGCGATTAAAGTTCCATTAAGAATGATTGGAACGGAAGAAGGGGCGGCAAATTTTCCCAAAGAATTTAAAACTCCAGAAAATAAAGAAACGATAGAAATGAAGAATAGATAAAAGATGGTAATTCGAGATAAGCTGACCAATAGGGAAAATTTTTCTGCATCTTCAGCAAAACCGAAGAACATTGATTTTACCGCAAAAGGCATAAAGATTTGAAATAAAATCACAAAAATTAGCAGCGCAAAAAACAGCAATGACAAAGTGTTGCGCAGAAATTTCTTGGCGCTGTTTTTATTCTTATTTTGTAATTTATCGACAAAAATTGGTACAAAGGCCGAATTGAAAGCGCCTTCAGCGAAAACTCTGCGGAAGAAATTTGGTAGTTTGAAGGCCGCAAAAAAGACATCAGAAAGCATTCCAACTCCTAAATATTTAGCAATCAGAACGTCTCGAATGAAGCCGAGAATTCTGGATATGGCAATGAAGAATGAAACTGTTAAAGCCGATCTAAATAGGCGCATAGATTTATTTGAGTAGTAACTCTTTTAATTCCTGCAGGTCTTGTTCTGAAGCAGAGGCATCATTTTTTTCTAAATCTTCTGAATTTGGAAATTGACCGTAACTTGGTGGAATTAATAAAGGATCGCTTGATCCTTTTTTAGCGCAGCCACTGCTTAAAATTAGGCCTAAAAACAAAATGGCAGTGAATTTATTTTTCATTTTTTTTAACAAAATAATTTTCTAATAGTAATAAAACTACTCCCAGAAAAACAGCTGAGTCTGCTAAATTAAAGGATGGATAGTGATATCCGGCAATATGGAAGTCTAGAAAATCAGCAACAGCGTGATTTAAAATTCGGTCAGTAATGTTTCCTAAAGCTCCGCCGATAATAAACGAAATTGCAATGGTTAAATATAGAATTTCATTGCGATAAAGCCAAACTAATAAAACTGCTAGAATCAGAATATTGATGGTTAAAATGATATATTTACCATTTGTTAAACCGTCCATCATTCCAAAACTCACACCCGGATTCCAAACTTTTACTAAGTTAAAAAAGCTAAAAACCTCAATTTGAGGATATCTCACTTCAAGACTATCTAGAAGACCAAATACTAAGTCTTTGCTAAGCAAATCAAGAAAGGCGACAATAAGAGCAATAGCAATTCCAATAAAGAATAATTTCTTATTTTTCATCGCTAAATTTCATAATCATTTGACCAATTCCAACTGGCTCGCCTTCATTAAAGAGAATTTTTTCAATTTTCACATCGTGATCGGTGCGAATGATATTTTCCATTTTCATGGCCTCAATAATTACTAATTCACTTCCTGCTTTTACTTCATCACCTTCTTTGGCTTTGAATCTAACGATTTTTCCAGTAATTGGTGAGCTAAGCTGAGTTGGACGAGGGTTTTTCTCGATAATGGGCATAAATTTATTAAGCTCGGCAGTTCTAACACTATAAACATTGGTGTAAGTATCGGAACCGGAATATTGCATTAAATGACCACCTGTTCTGTCATTTTCACGAATTTTAATGGCCACATCATTGTGATTTACTGTGCCGCGGAATAATTTATCTCCTGAAGTCCAGTTACTTTTAACATCAAACTCCTTCGTGTTGCACAAGAATTTGTAACCGTTATGGTCTTTTGTTAAAATTTCCACCAAGTAAGATTGCTCGTCAATATTTACTACCCAACGATCACCAATTGGCTTTCCTCTGGTGGCAAGCTTGCCAGTCGTTTTGGCATTTCTGATGTAATTGGCTAGAAAGATAAAAAGTGAAGCGGATATTAGTACCATTTTGGCTTCCGAGTCTAATTCATTGCCCGCAAAACCTGCTGGAAATTCATTTTTAATGAAAGATGTGGAAATATCACCACTAACAAATTTCTCATTTTGCATTATGGTTTCAAGGAAACTGATATTATGCGAAACTCCTTCAATGGCATAACTTCCTAAGGCACTTCTCATATGCGTAATTGCTTCTAAGCGATTTTCTCCATAAGAGCATAATTTGGCGATCATTGCATCGTAAAACATACTAACTTCTCCACCTTCATAAACACCGCTATCAACTCTGACATTTTTGTTTTCTTCAGGCTCTCTGTAATGGCTGATTCGTCCTGAAGAAGGTAAAAAACCACGAGATGGATCTTCAGCATAAACTCGAGATTCCATCGCCCAGCCGTTAAGTTTGATGTCTTCTTGTTTGAAGGGAAGATTCTCACCAAGAGCAATTTTTATCATTAATTCTACCAAATCGACTCCTGTTATTAACTCAGTTACAGGATGCTCAACTTGAAGTCTGGTGTTCATTTCTAAAAAGTAGAAATTCTTGTTTTTATCCATTATATATTCCACCGTTCCCGCAGAATAATAGCCAACTGTTTTGGCTAAAGCCTGAGTTTGGTCATACATTTTTTGGCGAGTAATTTCATCAACAAATGAACTTGGAGCTTCTTCAATTACTTTTTGATTATTTCTTTGAATTGAACATTCTCTTTCGCCCAAACAAACAGTGTTTCCAGCTTTGTCAGCAATTACCTGAATTTCAATATGTCGTGGATGTTCAATGAATTTTTCAATGAAAATTCTATCATCAGAAAAACTATTTCTAGCTTCATTACTGGCTGATAAAAATGCTTCTTTAACATCTTCCTCTTTATAGACAATTCTCATTCCTTTTCCACCACCTCCAGCAGAAGCTTTAACCATTACCGGATAACCAACTTCTCTGGCAACTGTAACTGCTTCTTCGCCATCTTTAATTACACCTAAATGACCAGGAACGGAACTGACTCCGGCTGCAATGGCCAATTTTTTTGATTCAATTTTATCACCCATCATCTCAACAGCGTAAGTGTTGGGACCAACAAAAGTTACTCCTTCTTCTTCTAATTTGGCGGCAAATGCACGATTTTCTGATAAGAATCCATATCCTGGGTGAACCAAATTGGCACCAGTTTTTTTAATCGCTCCAAGAATCTTATTAATGTCTAAATAGCTTTGGGAAGAAGGTGAGGGTCCAATATTAATGGCTTCATCTGCCATTTGCACGAAAAGTGAGTTAGTGTCGGCATCGGAATATACCGCAACGGTTTTAATACCCATTTTGCGACAAGTTTTAATGATACGACAAGCAATTTCACCACGATTAGCAATAAGAAGTTTATGAGCCATAATTTGGATTAAATTTAATGAATTTCTAAAAGTGGCAGATAATATGAATTCAAACCAATATTTCAATTAAATAAATAGTGGTCATGTTTTACGCAATTATTTAATAAACAATTGTCATTTTAAGCGAAGAGAAAGATCTCGTGAGTCAAAACAGCATAAACTTATGAAAAAATATTTAAATTTAATTCGCTTCAACAAGCCCATCGGAACTTGGCTGTTATTTTTGCCTTGTCTTTGGGCAATTGCGATAATTTTCCAAAACCACCAATTCAACTGGAAATATTTTGCTTTATTGTTCTTTATCGGCTCTTTTTTAATGCGCTCAGCTGGCTGTGTAATTAACGATATTCTTGATCGAAATTTTGATAAAAGAGTTGTAAGAACCAAGAATAGACCAATTGCTTCTGGTAAAATTTCTTTAAAAAATGCTGTAAGTTTCTTAGGAATTTTACTTTTTTTGGCATTTTTAATTTTACTGCAATTTAATTTTCAAACCGTAATTCTGGGTTTCATTTCGTTAATGTTCATCGCAGCTTATCCTTTAATGAAAAGAATTACTTTTTATCCGCAGGTTTTTTTAGGCTTAACAATGAATTTGGGAATTCTATTTGTAAGTATCTCGGTTTTGGGAAAGATAACTTTAACCAGTTTTTTAATTTATTTAGTAGGAATTGTTTGGACAATAATTTACGACACGATTTACGGCTACCAAGATTTGCAAGATGATTTGCAAATTGGCGTAAAGTCTACTTCCATTAAATTTGGTGAAAAACCACAAAGAATTTTATTCTCTTTGGCGTTAGTTTTTTTTGCTTTTTTAATGATTCTGGGAATTTATTCACAATTTAAATTTCCATTCTTTGCTCTTTCTTCTCTAGCCTTTTTTCACCTATTATGCCAGATTAAAACTTGCAATTTTGCTGATGGGAAAGATTGTTTAAAAAAATTCAAATCTAATTTTTGGGTTGGAATCATTATATTAATTGCCATTATTTTATCATAAATATGAATTACAATTTTCTGGTCGATAGCCATTGTCACCTTGATTTACTTGCTGAAAAAGGCCTAAACATTGATGAATTACTAAAAAATGCCATTGAAAATCAAGTAAAAATCTTGCAAACAATTGGCACTAAAATTAGCAATTTTGACGATGTTTATTTTTACGCCAAAAAATATGACAATGTATTTGCTTCGGTTGGAATTCATCCTTGCAATGTTAATGATGAAGTGAAAATTCAAGCTGAAGATCTTGTTAAGATTTGCAAGTCTTATCCAAAAATAACTGGAATTGGTGAAACTGGTTTAGATTATTTTCATGAAGGATTCATTAAGGAAGATCAAATTAATAGCTTTAGACAGCACATTAAAGCCGCCAGAGAGTTAGATTTACCGGTAATTATTCACTCGCGAAATGCCGATGATGACATGGTGGAAATTTTGCAAGATGAGATGAAAAAAGGAAAGTTTAAGGCGCTTCTGCATTGTTTTTCTTCAGGTGAGAATTTGGCTTTAAAGGCGATAGAACTTGGAATTTACATTTCGGTTTCAGGAATTGTAACTTTCAAAAATGCCACTTCTTTACAAGAAATTATTAAAAAAGTGCCGTTGGAATTTTTGTTAGTTGAAACTGACGCTCCTTATTTGGCGCCAATGCCGCATCGTGGAAAAACTAATCAGCCGGCTTTCACATTTCACACAGCGAAGTTTTTAGCTGGTTTGAAAGAAGTTCCTTTTGAAGAAATTCGCCAAGTTACTACTGAAAATTTCTTTAAATTATTTAGTAAAGCTCATGAATAAGCCAAATCCGTTTATGGTTGAAGCTTTAAATCAGGCTAAAATTGCCTTTAATTTAGGCGAAGTTCCGGTGGGAGCAGTGATTGTGAAAAATAACCAAATTATTTCTAAGGCTCATAATCAAAATATTTCCCTGCAAGATTCTACTGCTCACGCAGAAATTTTGGTAATTCGTAAAGCTGGTGAAATATTGCAAAATTATCGCTTAGATAATTGTGATCTTTATGTTAGTTTAGAGCCTTGTTCAATGTGCGCATCAGCCATTTCTTTAGCCAGAATTAAAAGACTTTATTATGCCGCAAGTGATGAAAAATCGGGAGGAGTTGAAACCGGAGCAAAAATTTTTACACATCAGCAATGTCATCATAAGCCGGAAATTTACAGCAATATCAACGCTTCAGAGTCTGCTGAACTTTTGAAATCTTTCTTTTTAAAAAAAAGAGCTTCAAAATCAATTGACAATTGATTTGCTAGCCATTTAATCAATTTATTATTAATCAATTAATCATTTAAAAATGCCAAGTTTTGACATCGTCTCTAAAATTGATATGCAGGAAATGGACAACGCTGTTAATTCCGTTTTAAGAGAACTTACTAATCGTTTTGACTTCAAAAATGCAGTTTTTGAAATAATCATTGATAAAAAAGACGACAAAATAAATATTTCCACCGAAGACGAATATAAAATGGGTCAAATTGGTGATTCTTTGAAGGTTTTTGCCACTAAAAGAGGAATTGATGCTAAGGCTTTAGAATTTAAAGATATTCAAAAAGCGGGTGGGCAAACTTTGCGTCAAGAAGTGATAATTAAACAAGGAATTGAAGCTGAGTTAGCTAAAAAAATTACTAAATTTATCAAAGAAAAGAAGGTAAAAATTCAATCTTCCATTAGGGGTGAGGAAGTTCGAGTTGAAGGAAAAAAACTCGATGATTTACAAAGTATGATGGCTCAAATTCAGTCTCAAGATTTCGATGTGCCTTTGCAATTTATTAATTTTAGGAGTTAAAATATGGCAAATGAAGTTCCAAATTCAAACTTTGCTCCAAGAGAAGCTCCAATTCAATTAGCAAAAGTTCATCAGCCTAGTTTATCACCTGACCCGACTTATCTACCTCACTTAGTTGGTAAGTCATTTTTTCTTCCGCAAGCTGGCGTAGTGACGGGATCAGGAATTATGATTAGTGCTCTTGCAATGTTTTTGTTGACCCAAGCAGTTGCCTTTGTGTCGCATGGTTCTAATAACAGAGAGTTACTTAAAACAATGAATGGTATGGTTTCTGATGTTGCTGGAGCTGCTGGAAAGGTTACTCATTATGTAGCTGATAATCTTCTTGATTCAATCAATGATGTTGCTGGTCAAAAACATCACGATACCGTAGCAAGTGTTATACAGAGTAATCCACAGACTATGCCTGAATACGAGGCTGAAAAACAGGATATGATGGATGCTAGGGGAACGGATATGTCTGCTAGTGAAGTTCAGGCTGCTGCGGCTGCCGCATCTGATAAAGGAAGGGATTGATGAGAGTTTATTAGCCCCCGCCAATAAAATGCACAATCTCAATTCTATCATTCTCTACTAACTCATTTCCCATAAAATCGTCTGGAATAATTATCTCATAATTCTTTTCAATGGCAATTGTTGTTGGGTCTAATTCCAACTCATCAATTAGGTCTTTTAAGGAAGTTTTTGATGCAATAAATTTCTCCTCTCCGTTAAGTAAAATCTTGATTCTTTTCATATATTTATATTGGATTTTAAAGTGCTTGCCTGTAAGTTATGCGGCTATTATTCCCCGCACTTAAAAATAATCAATAAATTAAAATGAGTAATCCAAGCAAAGCTGAAATAGTGACTAAAGAAGTTAATTCTAATGAATATGGTGCCGATTCAATTAAAGTTCTTAAAGGCTTAGAAGCTGTTAGAAAACGCCCCGGAATGTATATTGGTGATACTGATGATGGTTCTGGGCTTCACCATATGATTTATGAAGTTGTTGATAACGCAATTGATGAAGCTTTGGCGGGTCATTGTGACGAAGTTAACGTCGCTTTAAACCCAGATGGTTCAGTGATGGTTAGTGATAATGGTCGTGGAGTTCCAACCGATATTCACGAAGGAGAAGGAATTTCAGCTGCCGAAGTTATTATGACTCAACTTCACGCCGGTGGTAAATTTGATCAAAATTCTTACAAAATTTCAGGTGGTTTGCATGGTGTTGGTGTTTCGGTTGTAAATGCACTTTCCGATTGGTTGGAACTTAGAATTTGGCGCAATGGAAAAGAACACAAAATTCGTTTTGAAAATGGTGAAGCAGTTGCTCCTTTAGCAATTATTGGTGATGCTGGAAAAAACAAAGGAACGCAAGTTACTTTTCATCCGTCAAAAGAAACTTTCACTTCCACGCAATTTACTTTTTCAACTATTGAACATCGTCTTCGTGAATTGGCTTTTTTAAATTCGGGCGTAAAAATTGTTTTTAAAGATTTAAGATCTCAAGAAGACACAGCTGGAGAAATTATTCCTGTCAAAGAAGTTACTTTATTTTATGAAGGTGGAGTTGAAGCTTACGCTAAATATTTAGATAGAAGTAAACATCCTGTTCACCAAACTATTGTAATTAACACTCCGGAAGCTAACGGCATTAATGCTGAAGTTGCTATGCAGTGGAATGACAGCTATCACGAAAATGTTTTATGCTTCACTAACAATATTCGTCAAAGAGACGGTGGAACACATTTGGCTGGCTTTAGAGCTGCAATTACTCGCGTTATTAACAATTACGCCACAGTAAATAAATTATTCAAAAAAGATAAAGTAGTTTTAAGTGGGGAAGATGTTCGTGAAGGCTTAACTTGTGTTTTATCAGTTAAAGTTCCTGATCCAAAATTTTCTTCTCAAACTAAAGATAAATTAGTTTCTAGTGAAGTTCGTTCAGTTGTGGAATCGGGAGTTGCTGATAAATTGAATCAATGGTTTGAAGAAAAACCAGCTGATGCTAAAGCAATTATTGGTAAAGCCTTAGAAGCTGCTCATGCTAGAGAAGCTGCTAGAAAGGCTCGAGAATTAACTAGAAGAAAATCAGTTCTAGAGGTTAGTAACCTACCAGGAAAATTAGCCGATTGCCAAGAAAAAGACCCAGCTTTAAGTGAAATTTTCATTGTGGAAGGAAACTCAGCTGGAGGCAGTGCAAAATCTGGTAGAAATCGTAAGAATCAGGCTATTCTTCCAATTCGTGGTAAAATTTTAAATGTGGAAAGAGCTAGGTTCGATAAAATGCTTCAATCAACCGAGGTTGGAACCATCATTACCGCACTTGGTTGTGGAATTGGTAAAGAAGATTTTGATGAAAGTAAAATTCGCTATCACAAAATTGTGATCATGGCCGATGCCGATGTTGATGGATCTCACATTAGAACTTTGCTTCTAACTTTCTTCTTCCGTCACATGCCAAAATTAATTGAAAAAGGCTATCTTTACATTGCTCAACCACCGCTTTACAAAGTGAAAAAAGGTAGCAGTGAGGTTTATCTGAAAAATGAACAAGCTTTGCAAAATTACATTTTAGAAAATGTGCTAAATGATGCAGTTTTACAATCTGCAGCGGGAGATCGCGCTGGAAAAGATTTGGCAGATTTTGTTACCAAATTAAATAAATTTAGCCATTTAATCACTGGAATTTCTAGAATCTTACAAGTTGACATTGCTGAAGCCGGTGCTTTAGTTGGTTTATTTGATGAATCTTGGGTTAATGATGAAGCAAAAGCTGGTCAAGTTGCTGCTAATTTGGCTCAAAAACTAGCTGGAAATAGTGATGATGACGACATTAAATGGTCTTCTGAATTGGTTGATGGAAATATTAACATTATCAAAGAAATTCGTGGTGTTAAGAACGCAATTATCATTGAAAAAGAAATTGTAGATACTCCAGAAGCTCATGCTTTAAAAATAGCTTCTCCAGAAATTGCTGATGATTTTGCAAGTTCAATTACTTTAATTAAAAAAGACGATAAATATCAGGTTTCAAGCCCAGTTGCTTTGCTTAATTTAATTAATGAAATTGGCAAAAAAGGTCTTTCTGTTCAAAGATTTAAAGGTTTGGGTGAAATGAATGCTGAACAGCTTTGGGAAACCACGCTTGATCCTTCAAACAGAACCTTGCTACAAGTTAAAATTGAAGAATATGACGCTGCTGACGAAACTTTCTCAACTTTAATGGGGAACGTAGTTGAGCCAAGACGCGAATTTATTCAAGATAATGCTTTGAAAGTAGTTAATTTGGATGTTTAAAATTTAAATAATACCACTAATAATCCAATTAATTTAAGCATAATGTTGCAATAAAAAGCCAACATTATGCTTATTAAAGATGGTAATCCTAAGCCAGTTTATTGTCTTTATTGCAGTAAAAATTCATCAAATATATATATATCTATTTGATCATCAGTAATCCCAACTATCTTATCTCCGTCCATCTAATAATTTAAAATTAATTTTGAAGCAGATTAAATACTGTAAATCCCCGCTGTTGCTTATTTTTAAAAGCCTATTCTCACAGCATGTCAAAATAATGATAAAATGATAATAATAGAGATTGCATAAGTTTACTTTGGTAAATTAACTACTCGTTAATCATGTACTAAAATTATAAACCGCGATTCGATGGAATAGATATCCGACAATTAACTATTCTAATTGATAAATTTTAAAGCGGATAAAGAGATTTTGTATTTTGTGAGATAAGAGTGCTTAAGTGCAAAGCGGTTGGGTGACATCCTTCGTTACACTCAGGATGTCTATAATTTCAAACAGAATTAGGAATCAAGAGCTGCTCTAGCTGCTGCTAATCTGGCGATTGGAACTCGATAAGGAGAGCAAGAAACATAGTTTAAGCCAGTTTTGTGGCAGAAATAGATTGAATTTGGATTACCACCATGTTCGCCGCAAATTCCCAGCTTTATTTCTGGCCTAGTTTGGCGTCCGCGTTCAACGGCAATTTTAATTAATTCTCCAACACCTTCTTGGTCAAGCTCGGCGAATGGGTCTTTTTCTAAAATTCCGGCTTTTTGATAATGGGGAAGGAAATTTCCGGAATCATCACGGGAAAGTCCGAAAGTTGTTTGGGTTAAATCGTTGGTTCCAAAGCTGAAAAATTCAGCTTCTTGAGCAATTTGACCCGCCATTAAAGCTGCTCTTGGAAGTTCGATCATTGTTCCAACTAAATAATTTAGTTTTTGACCACTTTCTTTTTCTACTTCATTTTCAACTTTAATAATTAGTTTTTTTAGAATTTCTAATTCTTTTGCAGTTGCAACTAAAGGAACCATAATTTCTAGCAGAACTTCATTTCCAGTTTCTTTTTTAACTTGAGAAGCTGCTTCAAAAATTGCTCTGGCTTGCATTTCGTAAATTTCTGGATAAGAGATTCCAAGACGACAGCCTCGGTGGCCAAGCATTGGGTTTTCTTCTTTTAAATTAGCGATTCTTCTTTTAATTACACTAATGTCTAAATTGGTAACTTTTGACAATTTAACGATTTCTTCATCTTTATGAGGTAAAAATTCGTGAAGTGGAGGGTCTAGTAAGCGAATTGTTACTGGCAAGCCAACCATTATTTTGAAAATTCCTTCAAAATCGGCGCGTTGCATAGGAAGTAATTTTGCTAATGCTTTTTTTCTGTCTATTAAATTATCAGATAAAATCATTTCGCGAACTGAATCAATTCTGTCTTCACTAAAGAACATATGCTCGGTTCTGCAAAGTCCAATTCCTTCGGCGCCAAATTCACGGGCGGTTTTGCAATCTAGTGCAGTTTCGGCGTTGGTTCTAACCTTCAATTTACGAACTTTGTCGGCCCAACCCATTAGAACATTAAAATCTTCTGATAATTCGGCTTTTAAAGTTGGCGCTTCTCCCAAAATTACTTCACCATTACTGCCATTAATTGTAATTATGTCACCTTCTTTAACAGTTGCATTGCCGGCGGTGAATGTTTTACTTTGCATGTCAATTTGCAAAGTTGGAGTTCCGCTAACGCAAGGAGTTCCCATTCCTCTTGCCACAACTGCAGCGTGAGAAGTCATTCCGCCACGAGAAGTTAGAATCCCTTGAGAAACATGCATTCCTTTAATGTCTTCTGGGCTGGTTTCAATTCGAACCAAAATGACCTTTTCTTCTTTGGCGCGTTTTTCAGCATCTTCAGATGAGAATACAACAACACCGCTGCAAGCTCCTGGAGAGGCTGGAAGTCCTTTAGCAATTACCTTAACTTTTGCTTTAGGGTCGAGTGTTGGGTGTAAAAGTTGATCTAGAGATTCTGGGTCAATTCTTCTAATTGCTTCATTTTTGTCAATTAAGCCTTCATTAACCATGTCGACAGCAATTTTAATTGCCGCGCGGGCAGCTCTTTTGCCGCTTCTGGTTTGAAGCATCCATAATTTATTATTTTGGACGGTAAATTCAATATCCTGCATATCTTTGTAATGCAGTTCTAATTTTTTGTAAGCAGCGACTAATTCTTGGTAAATTTCTGGCATAGATTCTTCCATTGAAAGAAGTTCTGAGCCAGATTCAACGCGGTCTTTTTTGGTGATGTTTTGTGGAGTTCTAATTCCTGCAACCACATCTTCACCTTGAGCGTTAATTAGATACTCGCCGTAAAAGTTTTTATCGCCGGTGGAAGGATTTCTGGTGAAAGCCACACCAGTTGCACAGTCGTCTCCCATGTTTCCAAAGACCATCGACTGAATATTAACCGCCGTTCCCCAGCTTTCAGGAATGTTGTTGAGGGTTCTGTAGGTAATGGCGCGATTATTCATCCAGGAAGCAAAAACTGCGTTAGTTGCGCCCCATAATTGTTCGTTGGCATTCTGTGGAAATTCTTTTCCCGATTCTTCAAGAACTGTTTTTTTAAAGGAAATTGTCAATTCTTCCAGTTGATCGGCGCTAAATTCTGTGTCGAGCTTAATTCCTAATTCTTGCTTCTTTTCTTCCATTACCACTTCAAAATTGTAGTGATCGACATCTAAAACAACATCGGAATACATTTGGATGAAGCGACGATAGGAATCGAAAGCGAATCTTTTATTGCCACTTTTTTTGGCAAGACCTTGAACGGTTTTGTCATTTAAACCAAGATTTAACACAGTATCCATCATTCCTGGCATTGAAGCGCGAGATCCTGATCGGACTGAAAAAAGCAAAGGATTTTCTTCATCACCGAATTTTGCACCTAATTTTTCTTCAATTTCTGCTAGAGAATCTATGGTTTGTTTTTTTAATTCTTCAGAAAATTGACAATTATTTTTGTAATAAAGTTCGCAAACTTCAGTTGTTATTGTGAATCCTAGAGGAACTGGAAGGCCAAGTTTTGACATTTCTGCCAAATTTGCACCCTTGCCACCAAGCAGATTTCTCATTGATGAATCGCCTTGCGCTTGGCCGTCACCGAAGCTGTAAACTAGTTTTGTGTTAGACATTTAAGAAAAGAAAATTTGATGTTTCAATTTTTTGAAGCCGACCATTTTAATGACAGTTTTTTGTAAATCAAATTAATTGCTGGCTTAAATTAAGTGATTTATATCCTATAAATGAATTGACATTCATAATATGAATCTGTAATTTACACGCCTCCTTTTAAATAGGGGTCTGTAGCTCAGCTGGTTAGAGTGCGCGCCTGATAAGTGCGAGGTCGGTGGTTCAAGTCCACCCAGACCCACCATTATTTCTTCCAAAGAAATTCTGGATTTTTTGTTACCCTCCTTGTAGATTCCTCCTTCTTAAAATTATTCACTTATCTAATCAGATTCTAGTAATGGAAAAAAAATATAACGTGATTGCCATTGGCAATGCTATTGTTGACACTATTTGTCGTGTTGAAGAAGATTTTCTTGTTAAATATAACCTCACTAAAGGCGGAATGTTTTTGATTGATGAGGAAAATGTTAAAAGACTCGAAGAGATAAATCATGATAAAATAAGTTCTGGTGGTTCTGCCGCTAATACAGTTGCGACTTTGGCGATGCTAGAAGTTAAAACCGCATTAATTGGTAAAGTTGGTAAAGGAAAAAGCGGTGATATTTTTGCTAAAGATTTAGAAGAGATTGGTTGTGATTTTATTTGCACCAAGAAGGGTAAATCTGGCACAACTGCCAAATCCTATGTTCTAATTACTCCTGATGGAGAGCGTACAATGTGCACATATCTAGGTGAAGCCTCAAATATTCAAGATGAAATTAATGATAAATTAATCGCTTCTAGTGAAATTTTGTACATTGAAGGGTATTTATGGGATGAACATGACCCAATTGTGGCACTTCGTCATGCAATTAGCGTTGCTAAAGATGAAGAAGTTAAAGTGGCATTTTCTCTTTCCGATGCTTTTTGCGTGGAAAGACATCAAAGTTCATTTCTAGAAATGATGCCAAAGTTTGATATTCTATTCGCCAATGAAGTTGAAATTGAGGTTTTAATTGGTAAAGATTTTGCTGAAAATAATTTTCAGAAGGTAAAAGATGTTTTGGGTTATCGTAATCCTAATTTAATTTTAGCAATTACCAGAGGAGAAAAAGGCTCAATTATTTTTAAAGGAAATGAATTTTTTGAAGTTCCCACCCAAAAAGTTGAGAAGATCGTAGATACAACAGGAGCCGGAGATTCTTTTGCTGCTGGATTTTTGTATGGAATTATTAATGAGATGGAATTGCCTGAAGCTGCAATGGTTGGAAATATTTTGGGAACAGGAGTGATTAATGATATTGGCGCCAGATTATCTAAGGAAAAATTAACGGAATTAATTAGCTAAGATGACTCAAATTTTGTGGAAAATATCAGAAATTAAATTGGCTCTAAAGGAGCAAATAATTTCAATTAATGATGAGAATATTACCATTAATCAGGTCATAATTGACAGTAGGATTAAAACTCAAAACGGTTTATTTATTGCTTTTAAGGGTGAAAATAATGACGGCCATAAATATTTAAAAAGTGCTTTTGAAAATGGCTGTATTAGGGCTGTTGTTGATAGAATTCCAGAAGGTTTTGAAGGGGATGAAAGATTAATTTTGGTTAAAAACTCAATTGTTTCTTTAGATGGATTGGCAATTTTTTCTCGCAATAGAAGTAAAGCAAAGATTATTGCTCTAACTGGGTCAGTTGGAAAAACTAGCGTTAAAGAAATGCTGAAAAAAGTTTTTCAAACTCAAGGAAAAACTTGGGCCACAATTGGTAATTTTAACAATGAATTTGGCCTTCCTCTTTCACTTTGTAATATGCAAGAGGATGTGGCATTTGGCATTTTAGAAATGGGAATGAATCATTTGGGTGAGATTGAAAAACTTTCCAAAATAACTAGGCCTCACATTGCCATAGTTACTAATGTTTGTGCTGCTCATATTGGTAATTTTAAGAATGAAGAAGAAATTGCGCTTGCTAAATCGGAAATATTCATTGGTTTAGAAAAAAACGGCTTTGCTATCATTAACGCTGACAATAAGCATTTTGATTCGATAAAAAATCAGGCCGCTTTACAAAAAATTTCAAACGAAAACATTGTTTCTTTCGGAGCTGGTGAAGTTGGTGATATTAGGCTTCTTGAAGTTAATGAAACGGAAAATTGTCAATTGGAAATTAATGTGAAAGCAAAATCAGGACAAAAATTGAATTATTTATTAAATAGCATCAATCAAGCTACAGTTTTCAATTCTTTAATTGCCGTCTCTTGTTTGGAGTTAATTGGAAATAATTTTGAACTGGGTCTGGAGGCTTTAAATGATTTGGAAACTCCCAAAGGCAGAGGAAATTTAATTAGTGCCCAAAAAAATGGCCTAAAATTCACGGTAATTGATGACACTTACAATGCCAATTCCGCTTCAATGTTGGCAGGTTTAAGGTTTTTGAGTGATTTAAAAAAGCATAAAAATGGCAATTCTAGGTCAATTGCTTTTGTTGGAGATATGCTAGAACTTGGTGAATTCAGCAAGGAAGAGCACAGTAAAATTGCTAATGAGATCACAGAAAAGAATATTGATTTGGTCCTTTTAGTGGGCAATGAAATGCAAGATTTAACCACGCAGATTGATTCCAAGAAAATCATCGGACATTTTTTAAGTTCCAAAGAAGCGGTGGAAAAGGTAAATTTCACGCCACAAGATGGTGATATTATTTTCATTAAAGGTTCCAGAGGGGTTCAAATGGAAAAATTAAGAGATGCAATAATAAATTAGTTTCTATGTTTTATTCTTACTTAACAAATTTATCCGTTGAACTTTTTGATAATTACTTTTTACAAGTAATTTTTCGCCTATCAGCAATATTCTTCACTTCTCTTTCTTTGTCTTATCTGGGGATTAAATTTTTCATTAGATTTACTAGAAATAAACATAGTTGTTTGCAGCCAATTAGAGAAAATATCGGCCTTCAATCTCACGAAAAAGAAAAAAAGAATACTCCCACAATGGGCGGAATGTTTATCATTTTAAGTACAGTAATTTCCTGCCTTCTATTTGCTAATATTCACAATAATTATGTTTTAATTGCCATTTTTGTAATGGTTTCATTTTCTTTAATTGGCTTTATTGATGATTATTTAAAAGTTACCCAAAAAAATACTAAAGGTTTCCGAGGAAGCGTTAAGTTAATAATTCAATTCACAATTGTTGCTTTAGTGATGTTTTTTTTGAAAATGACCAACGATATTTACTTTAACGGAGTGGTTCACGTTCCATTTTTTAACATTGGATTTGATCTGGGAATATTTTATATTTTTTTTGCCACTTTTGTGGTTGTTGGCGCGGCTAATGCGGTTAATTTAACTGATGGCCTAGACGGTTTAGTGAGTGTTCCTGCAGTTATTTGCCTAGCTTGTTTTGCAATAATTATTTATGCAACTTCTCATCCTGGTATTTCTAATCAATTAGGAATTGTTAATATTCAAAATAGTGCCGGTTTAATAATGTTTTGCGCTGCTTTAATTGGTTCAATTATGGCTTTTTTAAAGTTTAATTTGAAGCCAGCAAAAATTTTTATGGGAGATGTTGGAAGTTTGGCAATTGGAGCTTCCTTAGGAGTGCTAGCAATAATTTTAAAACAAGAATTATTATTTGGAATAATTGGCTTATTATTCGTTTTGGAAGCTGCTTCTGTAATTTTGCAGGTCGGATCTTACAAATTACGTAAAAAACGCATATTTCTAATGGCTCCAATTCATCATCATTTTGAAAAACTGGGCTGGAGAGAAAAAAAAGTGGTAAGGATTTTTTGGTTAGCATCGGCACTTTTCGCTGGAATTGGTATGTTGAGCTTGCTGTTTAAGTAAAAATATTAAGTTGCGACTACGCGTAGCCGCAACTTAATAAATCTAAAAAAATAAATAATGATTAAAAAACCTAGAGTTTATCTTTACGATTCAACCCTACGAGACGGAGCTCAAACCAGCACGGTGAATTTTAATGTGAGAGATAAAAGAGAAATTTCTCTAATGTTAGATAATCTGGGTATTGACTACATTGAAGGCGGTTGGCCTGGTGCAAACCCCACGGATGATGAATTTTTTGCTAATCTTCCAGAATTAAAGAATTCGTGTTTTTCGGCTTTTGGAATGACTCGTAGACCCAGTTCTTCTACTGCTAATGACCCGGCTTTAAATGCTCTGATTAATAGTGATGCAGGTTCAATTTGTATCGTTGGAAAGGCTTGGGATTTTCATTTAACTAATGCATTAAATATTTCTCAGGAAGATAATTTGTTGATGATTGGTCAGTCAATTGCACATATTGTAAAGCACAAAAAAGAAGCAATGTTTGATGCCGAGCATTTTTTTGATGGCTTTAAGGCAAATCCAGAATTTTCTTTAGAAGTTATTGAAACGGCATACAAAAATGGCGCGCGTTGGATTGTTCTTTGTGACACTAATGGCGGAACTTTACCTAGTGAAATTTTGGAAATTATTAAACAAGTTGTGAAAAAAATTCCGGGAGAAAATCTAGGAATTCACTGTCACAATGACACTGGAAATGCAGTTGCAAATTCCATTGCTGCTGTTGAAGCTGGAGTTAGGCAGATTCAAGGAACCATAAATGGTTTGGGTGAGAGATGTGGAAATGCCAATTTAACTAGCATCATTCCAATTTTAATGTTGAAAATGAGTTTTGATGTTGGAATTAGTGAAAAAGAATTAAGAAATTTGAAAAAAACTTCTAATTTTCTTGACGAATTAATTGCCAAACCAAAAGACCAATTTGCACCTTTTGTTGGTGAATTTGCCTTCGCTCATAAAGGTGGCCTTCATGTTTCGGCAATTGCTAAAAACCCAAAATCTTACGAACATATTGAGCCGGAATTGGTCGGAAATAGTCGAAAAATAATGATTTCCGATCAAGCGGGAAAATCTAACATTATTGCCCGCCTTAAAGAGATTGGTCTGAATAATACTAATGAAGAAGGTGAAATTAAATTTAGTCAAATAGCCGATTTAGTCAATAAGGTAAAGGAGCTGGAAGCGCAAGGATATGCCTATGACGGAGCCGATGCCAGCTTTGAGCTTTTAGCGAAAAGGATGCTAAGTGTGGTTCCAAATTATTTTGACCTGGTTTCTTTTCGAGTTTTAGATGAAAGAAGGGGTGAAGAGTTGTTGGCTGAAGCAACAATTAAAATTAAAATTGATGAGAAAGCCTTAATGTCAGTTTCTGAAGGTAATGGCCCAGTAAATGCTTTAGATAAAGCTTTGCGTAAGGCTTTATCTCAAAAATACCCTATTTTAGAAGATGTTTTTTTAAGTGACTATAAGGTTAGAATTTTAACTCCTTCAGACGGTACAGAAGCTGTTACTAGGGTTCAAATTGAGTCGCAAGATAATCAGGGTAATAAATGGCAAACGATCGGGGTTTCGGAAAATATTGTCGATGCCTCCTACCGAGCCCTTTATGATTCTATTACTTTTAAATTGATGAAGGAAAAAGTTTAAGAATTTTATTTAACCAGTTACAAAGAAACCAAAATAAATTGCTAATAATATTGGTTTTTAAGGTTTTAAAAAAATAAAATTCCTACTAAAAAAGGTGGTAAAATTTCCAAAGATGCTAAAACTGCTTTAAAAGAGAAAGTTGGTAAAAATATTGTTGATAATAGTAATTTTTTACCGCTTAAAGATAAATATTCATAAAAACATTTTTTAAAAACAATGAGCACAGCTAATCCAAAGAATAAAAAACCCAATAATTCTACTAAGAAGAATTTTTTGGTCTGGTTAATTGTTTTTTTCGCCGTAATTACCATTAGTAATCTTTTAAGTTCGGGATCTGGAGCTTCTGGTAAGAAAGTTTCCTTTTCCGAATTTATGGCAAATGTTGAAGCTGGTTCTGTCACAAAAGCTGAAATTAGAGGTAAAAATTTACAAGGAACCTCGATAGATGGTGAAAAATTTCAGGTTTTTTTGCCTGAATATTCAGGATTAGTTGATAAATTGAGGGAAAATAAAGTTGAAATTGTGGCTGAGCCTGTAGTTTCAAGATCGCAAAAAATTATTAGCAGCCTTCTAGGTTGGCTTCCATTCTTGATTATGATTGGTCTGTGGTTTGGGTTTATGCGAAATATGGGCGGCGGCGGTGGTGCTGGAAAGGCGTTTAGTTTTGGTAAATCAAAAGCTAAATTATTGCAGCAATCTAAAGGAAAGGTCACTTTCGCTGATGTTGCTGGAATTGATGAGGCAAAAGGTGAGTTGTCTGAAATTGTAGATTTTTTAAAAGCTCCACAAAAATATATCAAATTGGGCGCTAGAATTCCTCGTGGTTGCTTGTTAATTGGCTCTCCAGGAACTGGTAAAACTCTGCTTGCAAGGGCAATTGCTGGTGAAGCAAATGTTCCATTTTTCTCAATTTCTGGTTCAGATTTTGTCGAAATGTTTGTCGGTGTTGGTGCTAGTCGCGTTCGTGATATGTTTGAGCAAGGTAAAAAAAGCGCTCCTTGTATAATTTTTATTGATGAAATTGATGCGGTTGGAAGGCATCGTGGTTCTGGAGTTGGTGGTGGAAATGATGAAAGGGAGCAAACTTTGAACCAGCTTTTGGTAGAAATGGATGGTTTTTCTGACAATGAGGGAGTTATCATTATTGCAGCAACTAATAGGCCAGATGTCTTGGATAAGGCCTTGCTGCGCCCCGGAAGGTTTGATCGTCAAATTAATGTTCCAAGTCCAGATATTATTGGCAGAGAGCAAATTTTAAATGTTCATATCAAAAAAGTGCAAATTGCTCCAGATGTTGATGTGAAGGTAATTTCCCGTGGAACTCCCGGTTTTTCTGGTGCCGATTTGGCAAATTTAGTTAATGAGGGCGCTCTTCTGGCTGCAAGAGGAAATCAAATGCTAATTACCATGCAGAATCTGGAAGATGCCAAAGATAAAATAATGATGGGATCGGAGCGTAAATCTATGGTGATGCAGGAGGATGAAAAAATTCTTACTGCCTATCACGAAGGCGGACACGCTATTGTGGCGATTAATTGCCCAGATTCCGACCCTATTCACAAAGCCACAATAATTCCAAGGGGAAGAGCTTTAGGCCTTGTTATGCGCCTGCCTGAGGTTGATCGTTTTTCAGTATCTCGTGCTAAATTGCATGATGATTTGGCGGTTGCAATGGCTGGAAGAGCTGCGGAAGAGCTAATTTTTGGATATGATAAAGTAACAACAGGAGCTTCTTCTGACATTGAATATGCCACTAGAACCGCCAAAGCGATGGTTGTTAAGTGGGGTTTGAGCGACAAGGTTGGAACTATCGATTATGAGGCAGATTCAAATTCTGGCCAGCAATTCCATCAAGAATTTTCTGATGAAACTTCCAAAAATATTGATCTAGAAATTAAAAGAATTATTAGTGAAGCCTTAGAGCGCGCCACCAGAATTCTAACTGATAAAAAAGATGATTTGGAAAAATTGGCTAAAGGATTGTTAGAATTTGAAACTTTAAGCGGCCATGAAATTACAGATTTATTGGCTGGTAAAAAAATTAATCGTTCAAAAGATGCGGGAAAACAAACTTTAAAAAGTGCAATCCCCTCTTTTAGTGAGGAAGATTGATTAATTCACAGTCACATCTTTGGATTATGGGTGGTATTTAGCCTGGTGAATTATATTCGCTTGCAAATAAAAAATTAGTCTCTATTTTCTTGCTTCCTTTTTTGTTAGTCAGGGTTGTCTTAATTGATCCTTGGACTAGCTCTATTTACAAAATCTTAACCATTACAGGCTGCATATGGCTTTTTACGAAGTAGTTTTTATTGCAAGACAAGACCTTTCTGTTGACGATGTCGACAATTTGAGTGACAAACTTTCCACGATCGTAAGCGATCACAAAGGAGAGTTACTTTCCAAAGAATATTGGGGCTTAAAAAAATTAGCTTACATTATTAAGAAAAATGTTCGTGGTCATTATATCCTTCTTAACTTTGATGCTCCATTTGAAGCAATTGCAGAGTTGAAAAGAGTAATTGGATTTAACGAAAATATTATCAGAAGTGATATATTCAGACTTAAAAATAAGCCTGAATCTGGATCATTATTGATGGTTTCGGAAGATGCTAAGAGCTTCAAAGAAGGAAATGTGATTGAACAAACACCTTCAGCAATTGACGATAAAATCGATAAACTTGTAATCAATAATCTAATATAATTTTAATATGGCTTATAAACAGGCTCAAAACAACAACAATAACAAAGACGACGATTTTTTAAAAATCTCTCTAGTTAATCAGTCAGTTTTTATCAGAAAAAGAAGATCTTGCCCTTTAAAAGGCCTTGATATTGAGCAAATCAATTACAAGAACTTAAAGTTGTTAAATAAATTTTTAACAGAAAGAGGAAAAATCATTCCTGCTAGAGCGACCAATGTTTCTATGAAAAAACAAAGCGCTTTAGGCAACGCGATTAAAAAAGCTCGTCATCTTGCTTTACTCTCTCCAATCGAGAAGATCGAGTCTTAAACATAAATTAATTCAGTTACAAATCTATGAAAGTTATTTTAATTTCAAGAGTTGCAAAATTAGGCAATATTGGTGATGTTATCACCACTAAAGACGGTTATGCTAAAAACTTCTTAATACCACAAAATAAAGCAATTTTTTACAGCGTTGCTAATTACAAACAGTTCGAAGCTAAAAAACAGCAAATTGAGTCTGAAAACCAAGATCATTCAGTAAAAGCTGAAGTAAATAAGGCAAAATTGATCGGAAAGAATATCATTATTTTGGAAAATTCTTCTGATGACGGTAGGCTTTATGGCTCTATCACAACCAATTTAATTGCTGAAAAAATTAACCAAGTAATTGGTGAAAAAGTTATTTCTAAAATCAACATTATTTTAACAAAACCCATTAAAGAACTTGGTGTTTATGAAATTAAGGTTGATTTGCATGCCGGAATTTTAGCTGATGTTAGAATTGTTGTAAGTAGAAGTGAGTCGGAAGTTGAAAAAGTTATCGCTACTTTCGAGGCTGAGAAAAGCAAAAGATCAGCAGAGAAGGAGCAATTCAAGAAAGCTCAAGAAAAAGTAGAAGCAAAAAAAGAAGAAAAAGAAGTTGTTGAAGAAAAAACAGAAGAAGTTCAGGCTTAATTAATAGTCTGGCAATATTAACAAACCTAATCTGGTCTGTTATCAGAATTTTACCTGTAAATAATAGTCTATTTACAGGTCCTTAAAAATATTTCCCTTTCTAAATTTTTGGCGGAGTAGCTCAGGTGGTAGAGCAACGGGATCATAATCCGTGTGCCGGGGGTTCAAGTCCCTCCTCCGCTACCAATTTTCAAGCTAAATCTATCTTAAAACTCCTTTATTTCAGATTGTAGAATGAATTAATTTCTCTTTTAATCCTTATATTTATTATTCTTATTAAGGGTAAAGCTGATTTTTTGAAGTAA
>JBLHVR010000003.1:0-50078 GCA_047628655.1 Lentimonas sp. | reverse complement strand
TGGAAAATTGTGAATCCACCCGAAAGATACTCTAAAGCTACTTTTAGTTTAAAATCTGAATTGTATTTTTTTAGTTGTTTTGACATTTTTAACCTCAAATTAAGTTTGTAAATATTGATAAATATTTGAGGTAAAAAGTCTAAGAAAAATTAAAAATTAGTGGTCTGAAATGCGGGGGGCATTTCTATTAAAACCAATTTAAATATTAATAATTTAATCACCGAATAATAAATAATAAGGATCGAATCAAATAAAGTGAAATTAGCTTTTTAAATTCTTAAGCGTAGTGAGATGAAAGTAGTATTGTAAAGGTCACCGAATTCGGTGACCTTTACAAGGGTGTGGTTATATTTTTTCAGATAATTTGCAAAAACAAACAACCGCATATCCAACAAAAACAAGCAATCACATATCCAGCAACAATAATAATCTTGAGCATTAATAAGTTATATTAATGCAATTTCTTTAAAAGAATCTTTACAATTAAAATGATAATGATTATCAATATCGTTTTTTGAAATCGAGCACATATTTAAGTAACTAAATTTTTACGACTAACAATGAATTTTTCAAAACTATCTACGGCCTCAATTTTAATTTTATCCTTAAGTTCCGCCCATTCTTTTGCTAAAACTACAACTTTAACAACTATTGTGGTTAAAGAAAAATCTGACGATGAATCTAATGTTCAATATCAAATTCCAGTTAATTTTGCTGGATCTGCAAGTTATGTCAGTCCGGAAGATATTGAGAAAAAACAATCTTTTGATATTAATCGGTTAGTTCGTGAAATTCCTGGTGTCAATATTACTGAAGAGGATGGATATGGTTTGCGTCCTAATATTGGGCTTCGTGGTGGAAGGAGTAATAGAAGTGCGGATATTACTTTAATGGAAGATGGGGTTTTGATAGCTCCTGCTCCTTATTCAGCACCGGATGCTTATTATTTTCCTTCAATGGGAAGAGTTAAAGGAATTGAAGTTCGTAAAGGATCAAGTGCAATAAAATATGGTCCGAGAACTACTTCTGGAGCTTTGAATTTGCTTACTACGCCAATTCCAGATTCTGCTAAAGGAAATTTTAAAGCTTCAATTGGCAGTTTCGGTGAAAAGAATTTAAACTTTAATTATGGTACTTTGGGTAAGCATTTTGGTTATGTGGTGAATTTTGATCATTCATCTTCCGATGGGTTTAAAGAGCTTGATGGTGGTGGAGATACTGGATACGAGCTTAATGATTTTATGGGAAAATTTAGGCTTAAGACTGAAGATGATGCTGATATTTACCAGCATTTAGAATTCAAGATTGCTATGAATGACGAAATTTCAAATGAAACTTATGTAGGTCTGTCTTTGGCAGATTTTAATGAAAATCCATATCGCAGATACAAAGCTAGCGCTTTAGATGAGATGGATGCTCAGCACAGGCAATATCAAATGAGTCATTATATTGAGCCAACGGATGATTTTAATGTTACCACGACTGTGTATCGCAATGAATTTGATCGTAATTGGTATAAATTAGATAGAGTTAATGGCAATAAAATTGCTGATGCTTTTATTAAAACTGATCTGACAGATTTAAACACTCTTAAAGGAATCGTAGATGGAAATTTAAGCGTTAAAAACAATAACCGCCAATATGTTTCGCAAGGAATTCAGTCTAATTTCAAAAATGAATTAAAAGTTGGAAATGTTAGACATAATTTAGAATATGGCGCTAGATATCACACAGATGAGGAATTTCGCTCTCAACATTCTGACACCTACACTATGACATCGGGACAAATTCAACTAAGCGCCCCGGGAACTCCAGGTTCGGAAGTTAAGTTAGCAAAAGCTGATGCTTTTTCTATTTTCCTAGAAGATGAAATTATTTTGGGTCAATTAACCATTATTCCTGGAATTCGTTACGAGAATCTTCGTACTACAAGTACTGATTACATTAATAATAAATTTTCCGAAAATAGTGAAGATCAAATTATTCCTGGGATTGCTTCTAGCTATTTACTAACCGAAAATTTTGCTGTTTTTGGTGGAGTTCATAAAGGATTTGCACCTCCTTCACCTTCAAATAGTAATGCTGATGCGGAAGAATCAGTAAATTATGAATTAGGTTTGCGCTTTAAAGACAAAGTTAAGTTCTTCGAATCTGTCGTTTTTTACAATGATTACAGCAATTTGCTTGGCACCGATACTGCGTCTGTCGGAGGAACGGGAAGTGGTGACCAATTCAATGGCGGAGAAGTGACGGCTTATGGTTTGGAAGTTGCGGCTGGAATTGATTTAAAAGCTAACATTTTAAAGCAATCATTCAAATTCCCAATTAGCGTTTCTTACACATTTAATCACGCAGAATTTGGTAGTAGCTTTAAAGGCGGAATTTCAGAATGGGGAGATGTTGAAAAAGGCGATAAACTGCCTTACATTGCCGAGCATCAATTCGGATTGAATGCCGGAATTGAAGTCGGAGATTTTGCTTTTTACCTTTCCAATAAATTTGTTGATGCAATGAGGGCAGAGGCTGGAACTGGAGAAATTCCTAAGGATAAGAAGATCCCAGCTCACTTTATAACTGATTTTTCAGCATTTTATGAATTTCAAAAAGACCGCAAGATTTTTGTGGCAGTGGATAATGTTTTTGATCGTCAATATGCGGTTTCTTTAAGGCCAGCAGGCTTAAGACCTGGAAAACCAATGACCGCTAGAATTGGTGTTTCTATTGGATTTTAATTAAAAAATATTGACATTTCTAATACACCAAATATTGATATCTGTTATTGAAGCCAAACTCCATCGTTAAATAGAGAGTTTGGCACAAGTTAAATTTAAGCTGTTTTTAATTTAAGTGTTTACAGAAGCAAAAACCTCCCTCCTAATTGTTGTAATTGGTCATTTAATAATATTGTTTTTAATATTTTTTAATTTTGATGATGCTCCGCAACAAACCCCCATGTTATCATTTAATGTAAAGGTTAGTAATTTAACAATTACTTCTAGTACAACTAAAGAAAATTCAATTACCAAGGCTGTAAAAAAAGATAAACCAGAAAAGAAACCAGAAAAGAAACCAGAAAAGAAACCAGAAAAGAAACCAGAAAAGAAACCAGAAAAGAAACCAGAAAAGAAACCAGAAAAGAAACCAGACTTATTAAAGAAGATTGATAAAGAAGATTTGGAATTTTCTAAATCCAATGTTGCGTTTTCTAATAATTCTCAGATTATCTTTGACGCTGCCTATTTAAATAATAAGGCTCCTTCATATCCTTCAATGTCGAAAACTTTAAAAGAAGAAGGTTTGGTCCTTCTTGAAGTTGTGGTTGATATTTTGGGAAATTCACAGAAAATGAAAATTGTAAAATCTTCAGGTTTTAAAAGGCTTGATGAGGCGGCTTCAAATGCTGTTAAAAATTGGCAATTTATTGCTGCAAAAAAAAATAATCAATTTGTAACCTCTAAGGTGCAAATTCCTGTTAACTTTATTTTAGAATAATTATGGAAAGTGGAATTGAAGGCTTTTGGCGTAGTGCAGACTGGGTAATTTATTTGGTATCTTTAATGCTCTTGACAATGTCAATCTTAAGCTGGACACAAATTGTTAGTAAAACCTGCCATTTTGTAAAGCAAAGAAGGGTTTTAGAGGCCTTAGATAAATTTTGGCTAGAAGTTACGGTTCGCAAAGCAAACGATGTTTTGAAGCGAGAAGTTGGTGAAAATAATGCATTTTTTAATCTAGCAAACCAAGCGGTTGAAGCGGCAGAACATTTTGATGAAGATGCCGATAATCACATTGAGCACGGTCTTTCACGGGGAGAATTCATTACCAGAACCTTAAGGCAGGGAATTAATCGCAGCACTGCTAAATTGGAATCTGGCTTAACAATGCTCGCTTCAATTGGTGCAATTTCTCCCTTTGTTGGTTTATTTGGAACCGTCTATGGAATTTATAAAGCTTTGATAGGAATTTCTGCCAATGGTGCCGCAAGTTTAGATCAGGTTTCAGGGCCGGTGGGAGAGGCGTTAATTATTACAGCAGCTGGCCTATTTGTGGCAATTCCTGCAGTTCTTGCTTACAACTCTTTTGTGCGTTTAAATCGCTTAGAATTGATGGAAATAGACGGTTTTGCTAATGATATTTATTCATTTTTGAATAATGGAATGAAAAATTCTAACAGAAAATAATATGTCATTTGGCGGTTTTAATAGACAAAATAATGCTCCGATGAGCGAAATTAACACTACTCCTCTGGTGGATGTAATGTTGGTTTTACTTATTATCTTCATAATTACCGCTCCATTAATTACGGGTAATATTAATGTTAAATTGCCCAATGCTAATTCTGCCGTTTACCCAAAAAAAGATGATGTAATTAATATTAATCTAGACGATAATGGTCAGTTATTTTTTAATGACCAAGCGGTTAATGAGACAGAATTGACAAATATGTTGAAAGAAGCGTCCAGTAACAATCCTAATGTTGAATTAAGATTAAATGCTGATCGCGACACTAAATATGAAAAAATTACCCAAATCATGGCTTTAGCTAATAATGCTGGAATTAGTAATTTGGGCTTTGTAACCATAACAAAATAATTAAACTAAATAAAAATGACTCAAAAAATTAAAGTTAAAAACCCTATTGTTGAAATTGATGGCGACGAAATGGCGCGCATTATGTGGAAAATGATTAAAGATAATTTAATTACTCCTTATTTAGATTTAGACATTAAATATTTCGATCTAAGTGTTGAAAAACGCGATGAAACAGACGATAAAATTACAATTGACGCGGCAGAAGCGACCAAAGAATTTAACGTTGCTATTAAATGCGCCACAATAACACCAACTCCAGATCGTCAAAAAGAATTTAATTTAAAGAAAATTTATCGTTCACCAAACGGCACAATTCGTAACATTATTGGTGGAACTGTTTTTAGAGAGCCAATTGTGGTTTCTAATGTTCCTAGAATTGTGAATACCTGGAAAAAACCAATCTGCATCGGTCGTCACGCTTTTGGTGATCAATATAAAGCTTTCGACATTAAAACTGAGCAAGGTTCAAAAGTTTTCTTAAAAGTAGTTAAGGAAAATGGTGAAATAGAGGAAAATGAAGTTTTTGATTTTAAAGATTCTGGTGGAATTGCAATGGCAATGTATAACACAACTAAGTCAATTACCGAGTTTGCTTACGCTTCAATGAATATGGCTTTAACGAAAAAATGGCCACTTTTCTTATCCACTAAAGACACAATTCTGAAAATTTACGACACTGAATTTGTTGATGTTTTTCAAAAAATTTATGAAGAAGAATTTGAAGATAAATTTAAAGCAGCTGGAATTTATTACGAACATCGCCTAATTGATGATATGGTAGCTTACGCTTTAAAAACCGAAGGTGGTTTTGTTTGGTCTTGTAAAAACTATGACGGAGATGTTCAGTCAGACAGTTTGGCTCAAGGTTTTGGATCTTTGGGTTTAATGAGTTCAATTCTAATTTCTCCAGATGGAAAAACTGTGGAAGCAGAAGCAGCTCATGGAACTGTAACTCGCCATTATCGCGCTCATCAGCGTGGAGAAAAAACTTCCACCAATTCTGTTGCTTCAATTTTTGCTTGGTCTCTCGGATTGGCTCACAGAGCAAAATTAGATGGAAATGAAGAGCTTAAGAACTTTACCGACAAATTGGAGGGTGCTGTTATTAAAACCATTGAATCTGGCTTTATGACCAAAGATTTGGCTCTTTTAACAGGGAAAAAAGATTATTTGGATACTGAAGGATTTATTCTGAAGGTTAGAGAAGAGTTGAATAAGTAATATTTAGCCTAAGCTACCATCCTCGAGTAATTGAGGATGGTAGAAGAAATATTATTCTGCTAGATATTTCTCAACTTCTAGAGCTGCCATACAGCCAGTTCCGGCGGCAGTAACTGCTTGACGGTAAATTTTATCTTGAACATCTCCAGCTGCAAAAATACCTTCCAAATTAGTGGTTGCGGTTCCAGCTTTGGTTGCTAAATATCCTTCATCATCCATTTCCAAGCCGGTTTCTTTAAATAATCCAGTATTTGGTTTGTGGCCAATAGCGATGAAAATTCCATCTATCTTCATTTCCTTAGTTTCTCCATTTAGGCTATTTTTCAAAATTGCACCCGTCACATTATTTGGGTTTTCTTCACCTAAAACTTCTTGCAATTCATGATTCCAAATTATTTCAATTTTATCATTTTTAAATAGGCGATCTTCCAGAATTTTCTCACCACGGAATTTATCTCTTCTATGAACAAGGTAAACTTTGCTGCAATGATTGGTTAAGAATAAAGCTTCTTCCATTGCGGTATTTCCTCCACCAACAACAATTACTTCTTTGTTTTTAAAGAAAAAAGCATCACAAGTTGCACATCCTGAAACCCCATATCCTTGGAATTTCTTTTCAGAAGGTATTCCAAGCCATTTTGCTTGGGCTCCGGTGCAAATGATGATTGAATCTGCCTCATAAACATCATCAGATTCACCAATTAGAGTGAATGGTTTTTTAGAAAAATCGACTTCTTTAATGTGATCAGAAATAATGTTGGTTCCTACATTCTTGGCTTGCGCTTCCATCTGCTCCATAAGCCATGGACCTTGAATTGCGTCGGCAAAACCGGGGTAATTTTCAACATCGGTGGTAATGGTTAATTGTCCTCCTGGTTGCATTCCATGAACTAAAATTGGCTGTAAATTTGCTCTTGCTGCGTAAATTGCTGCGCTGTATCCTGCTGGGCCCGAACCGATGATGATTACTTTTGATTTATGTATTTTTGACATTTATTGGAAGTTTTATTGTTGAATTTTGGAAGCTGCGGATTATGCAGAAGACATTCAAGAAAATCAAATAAAACCAGAATAAATAATGAATAATTTAAAGAACCTAAAAGAAGTCCTGCAGAAATTAAAAATTGAATTTTTACTGTTGCCAAATTCTGATGAGTTTAACAGTGAATATTTACCGGAATATGCCAAAAGACTAGAGTTTATTACTGGTTTTACTGGTTCTAATGCTTTTGCGATTATCAGCCAGAATAAATCATCTTTTTTTACTGATGGAAGATATACTCTTCAAGCCGCTTCACAGGTTAATGATAAGGATTTCGATATTTTTAATTTGAGTAAAAAATTACCTTTAGATTGGTTGAAGGAGAATGTTCAAGATAAAAAAATTGGTTTTGATCCAAGGCTTCACACTATAAAGCAAATTCAAAAATATCGAGAAATTTTCGGTAATAATTTGATTTACTTGCCAGAAAATCCGGTTGATGAAATCTGGGAAAATCAACCTCAGCCACCAAAAACTGAAATTTTTAATCACGATTTGAAATATTGCGGCGAATCATCTGAATCTAAAATTTCTAAAATAACTAAAAATTTGAACGAAAGTGAGGCTATTTTGTTGACTGATCCAGCTTCAATTTGTTGGCTTTTAAATATTCGTGCTTCAGATGTTCAATGCACTCCACTTCATTTAACTTTTGCGATTATTTTTAAAAATGGTGAATTTGAATTATTCAAAAATCAATTACCAAAAGTTTCAGCAAAAATAAAAATCATTCAAACCGATTTTAGCAATGCTAATTTCTGGCTTTCTGAAGAATTTAGTAAGTTGGGAATTGATGTTGAGAATCAGATTGACCCTTGTTTGATTTTAAAGGCTTTGAAGAATGATGTTGAAATTGAAAATGCCATTAAAACTCATGAAATTGATGGCTGCGCTTTGACGAGGTTTTTATTTTGGCTAAATAATAATCAAGAAATTGATGAACTAACCGCTTCACAAAAACTATTAGAATTTCGCCAAGAAAATAAATCATTTATTTACCCAAGTTTTGAAACTATTGCCGGATTTGGCTCTAATGGCGCCATTATTCATTATCAAGTTAATGAGGAAACTAATAAGAAATTTGAAGGAAACTCATTGTTTTTGGTTGATTCTGGCGGGCAATATTTAGGTGGAACCACAGACGTTACTCGTACCGTTGCAATTGGGGAACCTACAAGTGACATGATTGGAGATTTTACTCGCGTCTTAAAAGGTCACATTGCAATTGCTCGGGCTAAGTTTCCACTGGGAACCAAGGGTTGTGAGTTAGATATTCTGGCTAGATTTCATCTTTGGCAAGCCAAGAAAGACTACGCTCATGGCACTGGTCACGGAGTTGGAAGCTTTTCAGGAGTTCATGAAGCTCCTCCTTCCATTAGCAAGCGAAGTGATGGGATAGCTTTACAAGCGGGAATGATTCTTTCTAATGAGCCGGGATATTATGAGGTGGGAAAATATGGCATTAGAATTGAGAATTTAATGCGAGTTATTGATTTGGGTGATGGTTTTCTGGGCTTTGAAACTTTGACCTGCGCGCCGCTTGACCCAAAATTGATTGATTTTAAAATGATGACCTATCCAGAAAAGAAATGGCTTTCTAATTATCATCAAGAAATTTACAAAAAATTGAAAGACATTCTGGTCGAAGATGAAAAGCATTGGTTAATAAACTTAATAAAAAATAATTACTCCCTCTAAGGCTGCTTACTTAAGGGCGGAAATTAATAATAAGTGGTATTTTCCGCTTTAATATTTAAAGTTCGGCCCTTTCAAATTCCCCATCTTTAAAACTAATCTAATGTTTAAAAAATTAAGCTTTCCTAAGTTAACTTTCTTTCAGGCAAAAACTGAAATTTTATCTGGTTTAACAGTTGCAATTGCGTTGGTTCCAGAGGCTGTGGCTTTTGCTTTTGTGGCTGGCGTCCATCCTTTAGTTGGTCTTTACGCGGCATTCTTTATGGGCTTAATAACCGCTTTAATTGGCGGTAGACCAGGAATGGTTTCGGGTGCAACTGGTGCTTTAGCGGTGGTAATGGTTTCACTGGTTGCTTCGCACGGGGTGCAATATTTATTCGCTACCGTAGTTTTGATGGGAGTTATTCAAATTTTCTGCGGAATTTTTCGCCTGGGAAAATTCATCCGTATCGTGCCATATCCGGTAATGTTGGGTTTCGTTAATGGATTAGCAATTGTAATTTTCCTTTCACAATTAGGGCAATTTAAAATAGCTGGAGAAGGTGAAATTAGTCAATGGATTGCAGGATCAACTCTTTATGTCATGGTTGGACTTATTGCTTTAACCATGGGAATTGCGCATTTTTTGCCAAAATTTACCAAAATTATCCCTTCTTCATTGGCGGCAATAATTACCGTTTTGGGTATTGTTTGGTTCTTTAATATCGACACTAGAACGGTTGGAGATATGGCTAGTATTGCTGGAGGATTTCCACAATTTCACATTCCACAGGTTGATTTTAGTTTCGAAACTTTAAAAATAATTCTGCCTTATTCATTAATTTTAGCCTTTATCGGTCTTATTGAAAGTTTGCTTGCTTTAACAATTGTTGACGAAATGACCGAAAGTAAAGGTCGTAAAAGTAAGGAATGTACGGCGCAGGGAATTGGTAATTTAGTAACTGGATTTTTTGGTGGAATGGGTGGTTGTGCAATGATTGGACAAACAATGATTAACATTAATTCTGGAGCTAGAAGACGTATTTCAGCGGCTTCGGCGGCGTTATTCTTGCTAAGTTTTATTGTTATTGCTTCACCATTAATTGAAATGATTCCAATTGCAGCCTTAGTCGGGGTGATGTTTATTGTAGTTATTTCAACTTTTGCTTGGTCGAGTTTAAGAATTATTAATCGCATTCCCAGAGTTGATGCTTTTGTCATTATTTTGGTTTCGGCAACTACAGTATTTTATGATTTGGCAATTGCGGTAATTATTGGGGTTATTGTTCCGGCTTTGTCTTATGTTTGGAAAAGCTCCAGAAATGTTACCGCTAGAATTAGCATTGATGACAGAACTGGAGAGAAAATTTATGAAATTTACGGACCAATATTCTTTGGTTCAGTTACCAGCTTTAATGAAATTTTTAATTACAAAACAGATCCTGATAAAATCGTTATTGATTTTCAAAATAGCCGCGTCTGGGATCATTCCGCAATTGAATCTCTGAAGAAATTGGCGACTAAATACGGAGTTTCTGGAAAAGAGATTAGATACAGAGGTTTGAGTTTAGATTGTGCTTCCCTGCTTTCAAAATCAGGCTGTGCTGTTGATAAAAACAAAGATGAAGATCCAATGTATGGAGTTGTGATAGATAGGGTATAGCTACTTCCCTCGATATAAAACCCATTTTCTCAAATAATTTCTTTTGGTAGTGATAGTCAATTATTCCATGTGTCACCCGAAATGATTTTATTAAGCTCTTTTCTTCCAAAATATTTTTCTTAAAGACTCATTTTGGGTGTAAGATTCCATTAATCAAATGATGCCATAGGATTAAGTAAATCTTTTCGAATGTGGTGATTAAAAATTAATTTTTGATTTCTGTTAAGGGAGTTTTGTGGAAATATTATTGAATGTGCTCGTCGTAGGAGGTCTTCTACGGTTAGATTTACTAAGAATCGCTTTGTAATTTAAGTAAATCTAACCCTCGAGAGTTTTTAGTAGTAGTCTATTTATTAAATCTTGGTTTGAATCCGCCACCAGATCTTGAATCTGATCTTGGTCCTCTTGATCCGCCATGTCTTGGCCCTGATCTTCTTTCGCCATCTCTGCCGCCAGATGATCTTTCTCCACCAGTTCTTTCTTTAGCTCTGGTAACAACTGATCTTCCAGAAGAATTCTTTTGGAAAGCTTTCAAAACAACTTCGGCATCTTCAAAAGATGCAGCGACGAATGAGAAATTATCCATTACCCTAATGTCGTCAATTTTATTTGATGGAACGCCAGATTCACTAGAAATGAATTGTGCTAATTTTGCTGGATCCATTCCATCGGCTTTTCCTTTAGCAACGAATAACCTTGCAACTCCTTTGCGATCAACATATCCACCTCTGCTGTCTCCATCAGTTCTTCTATTGTTACTTCTTTCTTCGATGTTTTTGTAATTTTTTTCACTTAACTCATCTTTGAAAGCGTGCTTTAGAATTGATGCAACTACAGTTTCAGGATCGCTTTGAGCCAAAATTTCTGCTGCAATTTCTTTGCAATCTTCAAAATTTCCAGATTCAACAATTTCTGCAATCGAGGTTTTAATTCTTACTTTTTTACTGTCAATTACCGCTTGAACATTAGGAACTGTTTGTTTGGTAATTTGAGCATTAGCAACTCTTTGAATATTAGCTAATTTACGATATTCTGAAGGAGTAATTAAAGTAATTGCAGTTCCACTTTTTCCTGCTCTTCCAGTTCTGCCAATTCTGTGAACGTAGCTTTCTGGATCTTGAGGAAGGGAATAGTTAATTACGTGGGTTAGGTTATCAACATCAATTCCACGAGCCGCAACATCGGTTGCCACTAAAATGGTGCTTTTTTTGTCTTTGAATTTCTTCAATATTCTTTCGCGTTGACCTTGTGAAACATCACCATGAAGAGCGTCAGCTCTGCATCCACGATTAATTAGCTTGATGGTAATTTCGTCGGCATCAATTTTTGTGCGGCAAAATATTACACCGTAAAATTCTTCTTCAACATCAATTATTCTAAATAATGCTTCAAATTTGTCATATTGAGCAACTTCAAAATAAATTTGCTGAATATTGCTTTGAGTAACTGCGTCTCTTTTTGCAGCCACAACTTCGAAATCACGCATGTATCTTTTGGCCAAACGCATGATGTTGTCAGGCATTGTTGCGGAGAAAAGCAACATTCTTTTATCTTCAGGAGTTGATTTTAGGATTGATTCAATATCTTCCACAAAACCCATGTTAAGCATTTCATCAGCTTCATCCAAAACTACATATTTAACTTTGGCAAGTTTTAAAGTTTTACGCTCGATGTGATCCATTATTCTTCCCGGAGTTCCAACAACGATGTCAACCCCTCTTCTAAGGCGGTCGATCTGGCGGTCAATTGGTTGTCCACCATAGATTGCCAGAACTTTAGTTTTGTGCTCTGGTGAAAGAGAGCTGATTTCTTCAGCAACCTGAACTGCAAGTTCACGGGTTGGAGCCATGATTAAGGCTTGAACATGGCCAGCATCTGGCTCAATATTTTCAATTAGCGGAATTCCAAAAGCGCCGGTTTTACCAGTTCCAGTTTGGGCCTGACCAACAACATCTTTGTCGCCGCTCAGCAAAAATGGAATAGTTAGGGTCTGAATTGGAGTTGGCTCTTCAAAGCCTTTTTTACGAAGTGCATCAATCATCTTGTCGGATAGACCGAGGTCGCGGAATTTTTCTAGGTTAGACATGTTTATTATTTAGTAGATTAAGTAAGGATCTTTGAGGAGTTAATTTCAGAGAAGTTGTTTATGAATATGACGCCTCAAATGTGGCGATCTTCCAAAAGAGCGGGCATTCTAGGTATTAAATCTCAAATGTAAATTAATAATATTCACTACTTTTTCAGTGGAGATTTTTTTAATAGAGTGGAAATGTAGTTTAATAGAGTACTTTTATGTTGGCTCCGCACGAAATTAGCTTTTCTGCCAACCTTTCATATCCACGCTCTAGATGGTAAAGTCGGTTAATTGTTGTTTCTCCTTTGGCTATAAGAGCAGCTAAAACCATTGCTACAGAAGCGCGCAAATCAGTGGCCATTACTTCCGCGCCAGTTAATTTTTTAACACCAGTGACTACTGCAACATTACCGTGAATGGCAATATCGGCTCCCATTCTTACGAGCTCCATCACATGCATGAATCTATTTTCGAAAATATTCTCAGAAACGGTAGAAGTTCCTTCAGCAACACACATCAACGCCATAAATTGTGCCTGCATATCGGTTGGAAATTCTGGGTAAGGGTGGGTTGAAATATCTACTGGATTTAGAAATTCATCCTTGCGACTAATTTCTACTCTTTCTCCACCAAGATCTTTAATATTAATTCCAGAATTTTCTAATTTTTCCTTAAATCCGGTTAGTAAAGCGATGTCTAGTCCTGAAAGAATTAATTTTCCACCTGTAATTGCTGCAGCAATGATGTATGTTCCAGCTTCAATTCGGTCGGCAATAATTCTATGTTTTGCGCTGTGCAATTTTTCAACACCTTCAACTGTAATTACTGAAGTTCCGGCACCAGAAATTTTAGCTCCCATTGCGCTTAAGCATTTGGCTAAATCAGTAACTTCAGGCTCATAAGCTGCGTTGTGAATTTCAGTAATTCCTTGTGCCAAAGTTGCTGCCATTAAAATATTTTCAGTTGCCCCAACCGAAACTTTCTCAAAATGAATTTTTGTACCTTTTAATTTTCCTTTTACAGAAGCTTCAACATATCCTTGCTTCACTTCAATTTTGGCTCCAAGTTGCTCCATTGCTTTTAAGTGCAAGTCAACTGGGCGAGTTCCAATAGCACAACCACCAGGAAGGGAAATTCTTGCTTTTCCAAACCTTGCCAGTAGTGGTCCTAGAACCAGAATTGAGGCGCGCATTTTACTTACTAAATCGTAAGGAGCTTCTAAATTGTCAATTTTTGCGCCATCAAAAGTTAAAACTTTGCCAATGTGGCCATCATTTTCTTCATCACTGCCATCAAAATTTAAAGTAATTCCCAAATTGCAAAGCAAGTTTGACATTGTGGCAATATCTGAAACATGAGGAACGTTAGTTAAGGTAAGTTTTCCTTCGGTTAATATTGAGGAGACTAGAATTGGAAGTGCGGCATTTTTTGCTCCAGCAATTTTAATTTCACCGGTTAATTTATTACCACCGGTAATTATTAGTTTTTTCATTAGATTCTTTTTGAATTTATTCTCGAATAATAAAAGGCAAAATAGTGACAATAATTCCACAGGCAATCATTAAGTAAAGATTGCTAATAAAAGGTGGAAACACCATTAGGGAAATTCCAGCCCAGAAAGGAAGGCTTTTTTTTTGTTTTTTACCGTACACAAAAAAAGTCATTCCAAATACGCCAAATATTACAGCCCAAGTGAAGCTATCCATTATTCTTTTTATTTTTAAGGTTTTGATTTTTAATCCTCAAATCTTTCAAAAATTTCTCCATCCCATCTCTAGAAATTACTGATCCAAATTCAGATCTTTGCGTTTCAATTAAACTAATTCCTTCGGCGATGATGTCAAACACCAGAAATTTGTTAGAGTTAGTGTTTTTTGTATTTTCCCTAACTCTAAAATCAAGACTAATACTTGGGGCGTCGTCTTTTAAAATAAACAAACATTTCACTGTAAAATAGTTGCCGTTGCTAATAATTGCATCAATAGTGAATTTTTCACCGTTGTAGCCAGTGAATTTTGGGCTATAATTGTTGATCATAAACTCGCGGTAAAGAACTCGGAATTCTTCTTTTTGTTCAGTAGTCGCTCTTCTGAAGTTCTTTCCTAGAACAAATTTTGAGATCCAATCTGCATCAATAACCCCATCAATAATTTCAGTGAGTTGATCTCTCTTATTATCTAAGGTTAATTTTTCATCATTTGCCACATCAATAATGTTGTTACCTAAATCGTTAATAAAATTTTTAACTTCCAGCTCACTGGCAATGGCTAAATTTACTGAAAAGCAGAAAAATAAAGCTACTAAGGAGAATTTTTTAAACATTGGTTTTTTTATTTATTTAAAATTAATGAGTGACGTCTTTGCATGTAGGCACTGCGCATTGTTGCATAAACATCGAAAGAATTGACTCGAACATCTTCAACAATTTCAATCAAACCTTCTCTAGTGTCAAGTAAGCTAAGGGTGGTCAAGGAGTATAAGGAGTAGTCGCTTATGAGTTCTTTTTTTCCATTAATTTGAAAAAAATCAATTGCTAGTGGGCTAACAGCTCTCTCAACCACGAACCCTGAAAAATCTCTTAGGTTATTAGGACCTAAAACTGGAATTATTAAAAATGGCCCAGATCCAACTCCATATTTGCCAAGTGTTTGACCGAAATCTTTCTTGGCATATGTAATTTTTTTTGTCCCAGCAACATCAAATAATCCAACAACTCCCACAGTTGTGTTAATTAAAAATGAAGAAAAGCTTGCCATTGCATTTTTACTATCGCCTTGAAGGGCAGAATTTGCAATTGAAAAAGGAGCAGCAATGTTACTAACAAAATTACCAACTGAATTACGAATTAATTTTGGAATTAATATTCGATATTGCTTAACAACAGGAACTACAACTTTTTGGTCCAGAACCTCATTGAAGGCAAATATTTTACGATTAACTTTTTCAAAAGGGTCATAAATTAAATTTTCTGCTTGGGCTGAAGATTCTTCTCCTTGGTAATCGTCATCAAAATTAAATTCTTGCGCCAAAGAAGGGTTGGAAAAGGATACAAATATTGTCAGAAACAGCCATAAAAATGGTTGCAAAGAAGGTTTAGTGTGATTTTTAAGCATTGGGATTAGATATTGGTTGCTCGTTTTGAGTGATGTAGTCAATTTTTTCCTTGTAATTTGGGGCCTTGTCCAGAAGTTCTTGTTTTATTTTTTCAACATCTTGAAACTTTTTTAACAAAGTTAAGCAAACAATTAATTGGTAATATGCCTCGTAATATTCCGGCCAGAATTTTTTGGTAAATTTGAATCTAAAAGCAGCTTCTTTAATATTGCCCTCTTCAAGATATTTCATTCCCAAGTTAAAATTAGCTTCTTTGAGGTTTTTGGTTTTTTCATGAATTCTGCCAAATTCATTAACGGCATTTTCAAATAAACCACTAAAAAAACTTGATAATTTATCAATCTTTTTTTGTGCAGATTCTTTTACAGGCTGCTCTTCCGAGGTTTTCTTTTTGTCTAATCCGGTAATTCGTTTTACCGATCTAAGAATATCAAACATTTTATTTGGAATTGATTGAAGCATAAAAAACTTGCCAACTAGCTATTACCTTAGTGTTTGTCTTAAATTTTTTCAAATAAAAATTATTAAGAAGTTCTAATTTGCTTTTATTCAAATTATTTTTTCCTGAATTATTAATGGAAGAGTAGTTTGCCCCAATTTTTTTCATCGATCTTAAAAGATCCGAGCAGTTGGAATATTCCAAGACAATCTCTTCTTTTTGAAGGGTAAAATTAAATTTCTTTAAAATTTTTCTTAAGTTTTTTTCACCAATAAAATCGTTAATTGAAAGCTTAATTTTGCAGGCTTCTTGCACTTCTTTTAATTCTTTTAAGCTTTCATTTCCCAGAATAGAAAAATGTAGATTTTTTCCATTCTTTAGAGTTTTTAAAATGTTTGGAATCGCTTTTTCTAAATCACTCAACCATTGAAAACTAAGCGATGAAAGAGCTAAATCGAAGCTATTTTCCTCAAAAGGTAAATTCTCAATATCGGCTACGATTTTGGCAGTTTTAAAAGGGTTTTTTGCTAGCATTTCTTCAGAAATATCCACTTGAAAGATTTCTTTTTTAGGGAATTCTTTGAAAATTTCACCTGTAACAAATCCAGTTCCAGAGCCTAAATCAAGAATTTTTATCTCTTTTGAAATATCATTTTTGGCAATTTTTACCAACTTTTCAGCAACCATTTTTTGCAAAATAGCATTTTGGTCGTAACCTCCACTTGCGCGACTAAAATTATTTTTTATTTGTAATTTATCAAAAATCATTTCTTCAGGCTTTCAATTCTAACCGCTTCCGCTTCCACTAATTTAACAATGTGATCAACCAATTCATCGGAAGTAATTTTGTGATTAGGTTTTCCTTGAATGTAAACATTATGGCGATTATTTCCGCCGCCGGTAATTCCAATTTCTGTGTGAGCCGCTTCACCAAGGCCATTAACTACGCAACCTAAAATTGAAACATCGAATGAGGTTTTAATGTGCTCGATTCTTTTTTCAACTTCAGCAACTGTTGAAACCACATCAAAACCTTGACGAGCACAAGATGGGCAAGAAATAATGTTCACGCCGCGACTGCGTAAACCCAAAGATTTTAAAATTTGGTAACCAACCTTAACTTCTTCAAAAGGTTCGGCGGAAAGTGAAACGCGCATGGTGTCACCAATTCCGTTAAATAATAAATTACCTAGGCCAACTGAAGATTTTATGGTTCCCGCCATTAAGCCACCAGCTTCGGTAATTCCAATATGTAAGGGATAGTCACAAACTTCTGCCAGCTGTTTGTAAGCTGCAATTGCTAGAAGTGCGTCGGAAGCTTTTACACTAATTTTGGTTTCAAAAAAGTCGTTATCCTCTAAAATTGCAATATGGCGCTGGGCCGATTCCACTAAAGCTTCTGGTGTTGGAGTTTTGTATTTATTAAGTAAATCTTGCTCTAAAGAGCCGGCATTAACGCCAATTCTAATGGCGCAGCCATAATCTTTGGCAGCCTTAATTACTTCTTTAACTTTGGCATCGCTACCAATATTGCCAGGATTTATTCTTAAACATTGCGCACCTGCTTTTGCAGCCTCAATTCCTCTTCGGTAATGAAAGTGAATATCGGCAATTATTGGCACATCTGAATACTTCACGATTTCCCTCAAAGCTGAGGAAGATTCTTCATCTGGAATAGAAATTCTCATTAAATCGGCGCCCATCTCCACGCATTTTGCAACTTGCTTGATTGTTCCTTGAATGTCGGTTGTTAAGGTGTTGGTCATTGATTGAACCGAAATTGGCGCATCTCCACCAATTTTTACATTTCCAACTGAAATTTGTTTAGACTTTCTGCGTTTAATAAAGCGGTAAGGTCTAATGTCGGCTATTGTTTCACTTAAGCTCATGAATTTTTGATTTAATGTTGTTTAAAAACTTAATTAATGAATCTTTATTTTCGGCTAAAATTTTCGGCTTTTTTAAATTGTGGTTAATAGCGGTAAAATCTTTGAATCCAGAGCCGGCATATTTTTTAAATTTTTCAATATTGGGTAGATTTAAGAAGCAATAAACTAAAGCTTCTCTTTTGGTTTTTGTATTCTCATATTTTTCTTCATTTAACAAGGCAATCATGTTATCAATATTCTTCAAATAAAACTGTAAATAATACTCAATGTTAACGCGGTTTAAATCAAAAATCTCTCGCCACATTTTTAAGTTAGAGTTTTGTAAGCGAAAATGGTGATTTAAAATTTTATCATCACTATCTTGAAAATCTTCCTGTGCTGCAAAAGCTAGAAACTGAGGAAAATGCGAAACTAAGGCAAAAATTTCATCGTGTTTTTTTGCATCAATAAATTCTGGTTTCGAGCCAATTTTTTGCCAAAATTGTTCAATTTTGTTAATGTCTCTTTCTTCATTAATTAAGCTTTTGGAGATTAAAACTTTTTTATTAAAAAATAAATCTTCTTTCGAATTTAAAATTCCAGATTTTTCAGATCCGGCAATTGGATGGCAGGCAATAAAATTTTTAGCTTTCTCTTGTAAAATTTCTTTTGCGAGTGGGAAGGTGAATTCTTTCAAAGATCCAATATCAATTATTAGAGTTTTTTGACTGATTAGGGGTTGAATTTTCCTAAAAATTTCATCGTAAGAAAATAGTGGTGAGCAGATTATTATTAGTTCATTTTCCTCAATGTTTTTAAAGTTAAAAACTTGATCAATAATTTGATTATTAAATGCAAATTTGTTCTGGCTGTCGTCTTGGTCATAACCGAAAATCTTATCACCAAGATGGTATTTTTTACAACATCTAGCCAGGCTGCCACCAATAAGGCCAAGGCCGATTATATTTATCTTTCTGAACAAAATTCTGATATTTAAAATTAAACTATTTACTTTTAGTGGCGGTCTTTATAATTTAATTGCTATTTAAATCAATAATCAATTTTGTTTCGGTAATTTTTGTTTTTGATGTTTTATTCATCAATTTTAGCAGGAATTAAATTTAATAATTATGAAGAAGCTTTTTATTCTAGTTTTACTTAGTTTATTTATGTCGTCTTGTGCCGTTAGTAAGGTTATGGACATTAAAAGTCCCTGCGTTTCCAATGATAATGGCCCTTGTGGCCCCAGAAATTCGGTTAATGATTGGTGGTTAAATAATAATATTAATTCATAGTCATTATGTCATTTGCAGATAAATTTTCTAAAAAAACGGAAGAGCCAAGACAGATCGAAAAACGCGAAAGCACATTAGACAAAATATTAAAAGAAAAACAGGAGAAAAAAATGACTACTCAAGCACTAGATTCATCTGGAAGTAATAGCGCAATGGAAGGTACGAAACACAGTAAAGCCGACTTAATCTACCTAGTTAAAGGTGTTGATGACGAGCGTAACGCTTGGTATTATGTTTTAGTTCAAAGGCTAAAACTTTCTATGTTTTTAAAAGCTTTAAATGATGACATTATTCATCTTGAAAATTACGGTGAAATTCTATTTTCAGCCTATGGTGATGAGCCTCCTGAGTCAGTTACTAACAAGCTTAAGGCAGAATATGGTATAAAATAATATCTCCGTGACACCTCAAAAAACAACGAATCCGTTCAAAATAATTCATAAATTCACAATGCAACATCCAATAAAGTCACTTCTGATCCTTGTTTTTGTTGTTGCCGCTTCTTATTCAAGTATTTCATATTCTCAAAGCAAGTCTAGAAGCTCAAATCTTACTTCAGATAAGTTTGATGGAGACCAGCTTCTTGGGGACATAATTAAGAGAGTTAAGAAAGATTACGTTGAAGAAAAAACTTATAAAGAGCTTTCTGAGGCTGCGGCTGAAGGAGTTCTATCATCCTTAGATCCTCACTCTTCATATCTTAACGCTGATGATCTAAAGGAAATGAAGGTTCAAACCAAGGGTGAATTTGGTGGTCTTGGTATTGAAATTACCATGCATAACTCCTTGGTTAAAATTATCTCTCCAATTGAAGGAACTCCTGCAGATAAAGCTGGAATTGAGTCTGGAGATTACATTAGTCGAATTGAAGGAAATTCGGTTGTGGGTTTAAAAATTGGGGAAGTAGTAAAAAAACTTCGAGGGAAACCAAATACTAAAGTTTCAATTACAGTGCTGAGGGCTGGTGAAAAATCTCCTCTTGAAATTGTTATAACTAGAAAAATCATTAAAATTAAGGCCGTTAGATCTGACGTTATAAAAAATATTGCCTATGTTAAAATCAATACTTTTTCTGGTCAGGCTTCTAGTGGAATGATTTCTGCGCTCAATAAAATGATTAAGCAAATTGGAGCCGATAAAATACAAGGCATCGTTTTAGATTTAAGGGGAAACCCAGGTGGGTTATTAAATGAATCGATAAAAGTTAGTGGCTTATTTTTAGATAAAGGAAAAACCATCGTTTCAATTGCTGGAAGAGGAAAAACGAATGAAAAAATCTATAAAGACGATTCAAACCAGACTCTAACCAAAAATATCGCCTTAGTGGTCCTAATAGATGAAGGATCAGCTTCGGCTTCAGAAATTGTGGCGGGTGCGTTGCAAGATAATAAAAGAGCAATTATTTTGGGAGCTAAATCTTTCGGTAAAGGATCGGTTCAATCTATAGTTCCATTAGATAAAAATCGTGGTGCAGTTAAAATGACAACTGCTCTTTACTATACTCCTTTAGGAAAATCAATTCAGGCCCATGGAATTGAGCCAGATATTTTGGTTGGAGATGCTAAAATTGAGAAATCAACTAAGGAAAATAAAAGTTCTGAATCAAGCTTAAATGGTCACCTGAAAAATCAAATTGATAACGAAATCAAGTCAGCCAAAAAGGTTCAAATTGATGATACAAATATTGATCTTTACAATGAAGATTACCGTCTCGCCAGAGCAATCGATCTACTCAGAGGAATAAGTGTCTATAAAGAAATTAAAAAATAAAAATAAAATTGTGCGCAGAATATTTATCGCTTCATTTTTTCTAATATTAGCAATTTTTCTTGCTAAAAATGCCTTAGCATCTCCAAATCAACCAGTTTTTGTCGTAGCGAAAGTCGATAATCAACTTATCACTAATATTGATTTAATATCGCGCTATAAATTAATTTTAAACATCTCCAAAATCAAAATTGATAATGACAATGAAAAGAGGATCATTTTAAATCAGGTCTTGAAAAAAATGATTGATGAGAAATTGCAAAATCAAGAAGCGGACAATCTCAACATCAGCATTAATCCAGAAAAACTAAATCAAGCACAAGGAGATATTGCTCAAGGTTTCGGTGTTAAAACTTCTAATTTATCCAAATTATTTAAAAACAAAAACATTTCCCATGATAGCTTCTTGGAGCAATTGAAATCTCAAATATTATGGTCCCAACTTGTTAAGAAAGTTTTTGTTCCCAGAATTAAAGTGAATCAGAATGAGGTGGAAGAGCTTCTGGAGCTTAAAAAAGTGAATCACAGCATTAATCAATATTTCATTTCAGAGATTTTTATTCCAGTGTCTTACGAAAGTCAAAAAGATACAATTGACGGTAAAAACCTTGCCGTCAAATTGTTTGATGAAATAAGGTCAGGAAAGGACTTCTCTAGTATTGCTAAGCAGTTTTCTAGAAGCCCGACAGCAGAATTTGGTGGGGAAGTTGGATTTGTTGGCAGGGGTGATATAGATGACAGAATCTATGAAAAAGTTGGTCGAGCTGGTTTAAATCAAGTTACTAGGCCAATGCTTATGAATGGTGGGTATTATATCTTTAAAGTTACTGATGAAAAAACACAAAGCATTCTAACCGACAATGATCGCAGTCAAATTGAAAATATTATTTTTAATAAGAAGCTGCAATTAAAAGCCAGAAGTTATTTGATGGATTTGAAAAAAGGTGCCTATATAGAAATTGATTATCAAGCCTTAGGAAGGCTAACAATTTAATTTGGGATTTCTTCTTTTAAGAGAGTCTAAGTTAAAAAGTTAGAAGTAGTAAACTATGTGAGATTAAATTATGGGAAATAATTTTGGAGCGGGTGAAGAGGTTCGAACTCTCGACCCCAACCTTGGCAAGGTTGTGCTCTACCACTGAGCTACACCCGCTAAAATTATTATTAATCAACATAACATTTTTTCTGAATGTTGTGTTGATTAAGGCCGCGAAATGTATCTTTTAAAAAGATAAATGTCAACAACACCTAAATAAAAATATGAAATATTTTGCAATTATAATATTATTTCTAACAGCCTCTTGTGTTGAAACCTTAATTTTGGGGGCGGCGGCAGGAGGAATCTTTGCAACCCAAAGTAAATCCCTTGGAGATGCGGGGGGTGATGTTTTAATCAGTGCCAAAATAGATAAGTCGTTAATTGCCAGTGGACTTAAAAACCCAAATAATAAAATTGGCGTAACAGTAGATAAAAAAAGAGTTTTACTGACTGGTATTGTCGATAATGCTGTGATTGCCAAAAAAGCCGTTGAAATTGCATGGAAAACCAAGAATGTAAAAGAGGTGATTGATGAGGTTCAGGTTGTGAATAATAAATCTCTAGGCAAAAACTTTGTTAATTATTTTAAAGATTCTTCAATAACCACCCAAATTAATTCAAAAGCCCTTCTTAATGAAAATGCCAAAACTTTAGATTTTGACGTTGTTACCGTAAATCAAGTGGTTTATTTGATAGGATCTGCCAAACGCATAAAAGAGATAAAAGCAGTTATTGATATTGCCGCCACCACTATTGGAGTTAGAAAAGTAATTAATCATATTGTTTTAGATTAGACAAATATCAGGACATCTTAAGATGGGTTTTTTTGATGCGATAAAGGTCGAATCTACATCTTCTAGTTTTATTAATCTTAAGTTCACAAGTATTTTAAGTTTGAAGAGTGTGTTTATGTAAATCCGCAAATCTGATTTAACCAAATAAGTTCCTGCTTTATCTGGTGATATTCCATAAAATACCAAAATCTCTTTGATTAGGACCCCTAGACACAATTAACGGGTGTTATTTCATTGCAACCAAGCCTTTACGATAGCTAATGGCTTCCAATAGGTGTAATTTTTTAATATTCTGAGAATTGTCAAGGTCGGCAATGGTGCGGGCTACTCTTAAAATTCGATTGTAGCCGCGAATAGAAATCCCCATCTGCTTGATACTTTTTTTGAAAATTTCCTTGCTCTCATCATCAATTTCAGTGTGTTTTTCGAGAACTTTGCCATTGGCCCGAGAATTTAATTTTTGCGTAGAGTCGCGCATAGATCTTTCTTGTTCATAGCGGTTTTCTTGAATTAGTCTGGCCAACTTAACTCTCTTGGCAACAGTTCCTGAATTTTCTTTGGCGGGAGCTGTGTCGGCAAAAATGTCAATTTGTGGTACTTCAATGATAATGTCCATTCTGTCCATCAAGGGGCCAGAAATTTTGGCTTGGTAATCTCGACCGCAAATGGGTGCCTTTTTGCAAGATTTTGCTTCATCTCCTAAATATCCGCATTTACAAGGATTCATGGCAGCAATTAATTGAAAATTTGCTGGATAATTAATGTGATGAGCAGCTCTGGAAATTGTAATATTTCCGTTTTCAATTGGCTGCCTCAGAGAATCAAGAACTTGCCTTGGAAATTCCGCCAGCTCGTCTAAAAATAAAATTCCATTATGGGCCAAAGAAATTTCTCCAGGCTTAGCTTTGGGTCCGCCACCAACCATGGCAGGCATTGAGCAGGAATGATGGGGGTCGCGGAATGGTCTTTCCCATGTTAATTTTCCATTGGTAATTTTCCCACAAATGCTGTGAATCATGTTAATTTCCAGCATTTCTTTGAGTGAAAGCTGTGGAATTAAACCTGGAAGTCTTGAAGATAACATCGATTTTCCAGTTCCTGGTGGGCCAATCATCAGCAAATTATGGCCACCAGCGGCAGCAATTTCTAGGGCACGTTTGGCATTCTCTTGGCCTTTAATATCTGATAAATCAGGGTAGAAAAATTCTGGATTTTCTCGTTTTGTCAAGGGTTGTGAAAGTAGTTGTAGGCCTTTAAAATGGTTAATTAATTCGATCAAATTACTTGGTGCTAAAACCGCTTCATTGCCAGCGAAAACTGCTTCTGACCCACAAATTTCTGGACAAATAATTCCACATTCATCACTTAAAGCCGACATGGAAGCCGATAAGATTCCATTAACTTTACTCAAAGTGCCATCTAAAGATAACTCGCCAAGTGAGTAATAATTATTCACATCTTCTTGGGCAATAACTTTCATTTCAATTAAAAGCCCAATTGCAATGGCTAAATCAAAGTGACTACCTTCTTTAAGTAAATCTGCTGGAGCTAAATTAACGGTAATTTTGTTGTATGGAAGAGCCAAACCCAAGGCCGCAATTGCGCTACGAACCCTTTCTTTTGATTCGCCAACCGCCTTATCGGCAAGGCCAACGATGGTAAAATTAGAATTTCCGGAAGATGAGATGTTGACTTGAACATTAACAGCTATTGCGTCAATGCCATTGAAAGCGAAGGTTTTTACGGTGGAGACCATATATTTTAAGTGTTTTGGGTGTTAATATTGAAAAAATTGTTGGGCTGGCTGATCAATAATTGTGAATTCACCATTTTGAACTTCCAAAATTGCTAAATTTCTTTGAACTAAGCCATTTGAAAGAAAACGAAATAAACCATCTAAACCTCTAAAACCGTTATTTTCAGAAGCATAATTTGTAAAATCATATTTAGATAGAACTCGATTTTTAGAGGCTAAAATGGTGCTGCTGACGGCAAAAATTGCATCAAATCCTAGAGAGCTGACTTTTGGCGGAAATTTTTTGTAAATTTGGTAATAGCGCTTCTCAAAATTACGATATTTATCTGGAGAAGTTGATGCGAACCAAGCTCCCACAAGTCCAGGATTATTTAGAGTGGAAATGTTATTCCAGCTACTAGAGCCAATAATTTGAATTTCTCTTTCCTCTTTATTATGTTTTTTAATTAAGTTGGAAATTTTAGTAAGTTTTTTGCCAGATTCAGGAATAAAAATTACATTAGCGTAGAATTTATCTTCATCAGTTATGTCTTCCTTATTTTTTTCCGTAGCTTCAGGAGAAATAATGAAGGTGTTTAGAATTTCTTTCACTGACTTTTCTAAGTGAGTATTATTTAAATAAAGTTTGCTGCTGATAATATTTCCACCTTTATTTTTAACAAAGGCAGTGAAAAGTGAAGAGAATTTGCGTCCATAATCGTTAAAGGGCACGACGATAGCAAAATTATCGTCACCAGAAGAAATTGTGTAATCTATTATTCTCTCAATTTCTTGTTCTGGCGAGAATCCCATCAAGAAAAACCCCTCTGTACCGACTAAACTTTGATTATTTGAAAATGAGATAACAGTAACATCCCGACCTTTAAGCATTGAAGAGAGTTTTTTAACATTTTCACTGAAGATTGGCCCTAGAACAACGCTAATTTTTTGATTAATTATTTCTTGAGCAGAATTTTTCATATCGTTACTATCAAGCAAAACTAAGTCAATATTTCCCTCAGGATCATTCTCGAAGATTGACAAAGTCATGGAATTTAGCATTGTTTCACCCAAATTTTTATGTTTGCCGGAAAATGGCAATAAAGCAGCAATTTTAATTTTTTTCTTAATTAAGCGCGGGTTATTAGCTGTGGGAGTGTGATCTGGTTGTGAAATTGCGGGAAATGATCTTTTCTCTAAAATAGGCTCTCTTTCAATTTGCTTGTAAATATTGGTACAAGAGGTGAAAAATAAGACAATTAGAAGTGCAAAATGGGTTTTTAAGTAATTTTTTAATTTCATTATTTGATTTTTTAGATATGATCAAAGCGCGCAAAAAACTACTTAATTTTGATAAATATGCAAGAAATTTTAAAGAAAAATAATCTAAAACCGGCCCTTTATGTGGTTGCAACCCCAATTGGAAATCTTGACGATATCACAATTCGGGCGGTTAAAATTCTAAAAGAATGCGACTTCGTAATTTGTGAAGATTCACGAGTTACAGGAAAGCTTTTAAAGCATCTAGAAATTAAAAAACCCTTCCTCATCTACAATGATCATTCAGATTCTTTTATGAGGGAAAAAATCCTCAATCAACTTTTGCAGGGAAAAAGTTTAGCCCTAGTCAGTGACGCTGGAACGCCACTAATTTCTGATCCTGGTTTTAAATTAGTAAGTTTTTTACAGAAAAATAATTGTGAAATTCTAGCAATTCCCGGCGCTTGTTCAGCAATTGCGGCTTTGTCGGTTTCTGGAATTTCATCAAGCCGATTTATGTTCATAGGTTTTGTTCCTCATGTGGCTAAAACAGGTTTTTTTAACCAACTAACTGCTATTGAATCTAGTTTAATTTTTTTTGAAAGCCCAAGTAGATTGCTGAAAACTTTGCAAAAAATGCGGGAAATTTTTGGTAATCGAGTAGCAGCGGTTTCACGCGAAATTACTAAAATTTACGAGCAAACTAAAAGAGGAAATCTGGAAGAATTGATTAAATTTTATGAAGAAAATATTCCTCGTGGCGAAATTGTTATTTTACTTTCAGGCGCTGAAAAGAAAAATGATGTGAGCGAGGAAGAGATTGTTAAAGCTTTAAAAAAAGGGCTGGGAAAATTTAGATCTAAAGAATTGGTAGAAATTGTGGCTGATGAATTAAAGGCTTCCAAGAAAGAGGTTTACCAATTAATGCTAAAATTAACCAAATAGTTTAAATGCAATGTTTCGAGTTGTGTATTTTTGACATCAATAGATCGGTTAGATGGAAATATCACATAGCAACTATTTTAATCGGTGCATTACTAACTTACACTTTTACTGCGGCTGCAATTCTCTGCTCAAATAAATTAATGAATATTTAAAATAACTTCTTTGGTCAATCTTTCAATGTCGGGTTTGTTGTGATTGGCGCAAAAAGTAATTCTAAGTCTTGCTTTTCCTTTTTCAACGGTTGGTTCACGAATAGCGGAAATTAAAAATCCGGCTTTTTTTAATTTCTCTGAAATTTCTAAAGTTTGGGAAGATGAGCCAATAATTATTGGAACAATGGTTGATTCTGGTTTTGGAAGATTCATTTTTTGACAAAAATATTGAGCATTATCCAAGGCTTTTTCCCTCAATTTGGCATCTTTTTCAATAATATCGACAGCCTTTAAACTTGCCGCCAAAACCGCTGGGGGCAGGGCGGTGGAATAAATTGCTGGTTTTGTGGTGTTTCTTAAATAATTAATCATTAAATTTGAACCGCAAACATAACCTCCATAGCTGCCAGCTGCTTTTGAAAGAGTTCCGCATTGTAGGTGAAAATCATGTTTGCCATATTTTTGTTTGATGATTCCAAATCCGTGAGCATCGTCGCTTAAAAATAGGCAATTGTATTTTTTGGCAAGGTCTAATAATTCATTAATTTTTCCCAAATCTCCATCCATTGAAAAAACTGTTTCGGTGAGGATGAGAATTTTTTTGTCAGGATTGTCTTTTAAAATACTGCTTAAAATCCTTTCGCAATCTTTTACATCATTGTGTTTGAACCTCACTAGCTTTGCGCCCGATAATTTTGCACCGTCAATTAAAGAGCTGTGAATTAATTTATCGGCTACAATGAAGTCATTTTTTGAAGCCAAAGCTGAAACGACTCCAATATTGGTTAAATATCCTGAACCCAAAATAATTGCATCATCACAATCTTTAATTTTGGCTAATTTTTTTTCTAACTTTCCAGCCAATTTATTTTCATCAAAAACATATCTGGAGGCTTTTGCTCCGGATCCAAATTTTTCAATTGCTTTAATTGAGGCTTTTTTCACCATTTTATTTTCCGCGAGGTTCAAATAGTCGTTTGAACAAAAATTAATTAATTTTTTTTGTACCTTTTTTGGAGCTCGATAGATGTTTTTTATTTTTGAATCGCTGATTTTATCCTCAAAGAATTTTTTGTGATCCATGTTAAAAATAAGATTTGTGAAATGAGTTGCTGTTAGTTTTGTAGTTGAAATTTTAGAAGTTTTTAATTGATGTGGCTAGTGATTTTTAGGTCAAAAATAGTTAAATATTTTTTTGAGAAACATTATTTCCATCCTTGCTTTTGCGACACTTATTGATAATAAATATATCTTATCAAGGCTAGAAATTCAATAAAATCAATAGATATGTCAAAAGAAAATAATCAATATTCGCTTCCTGATTGGTTATTTTATTTTAGTAATAAGAAATCAGGTCAAAATTCTAACAATGGAAGGTTTGATCCCAATTTCTGCGTCGAAAAACCCTAGTCAGGGCTTTAAAAGTTCAACCAGCCCATCTTTAGATCCTAATCCAAAAACCATTACTCTCGACAAATCATCTTCTAACGATTCAGTTAGCCACGGCTCTAGAATTACTCTTTTAAAAAGGTTGTAATTGGATGGTTTTCAAATTTATTTGAAGAAATCGGATAAGGAGTTTGAGAAATTGGATGATAATTTGAATAATTCTGAATCGATAAATAATTTGGCAAAATTTAATCCAGATGATGATTATGAAACGCTTTCCAATTTTGGGATGGGGATAGATTCTTCCATATTTTTGGACTTTGAAAAAATAATGCAAATAAAAGCATTCTTCAGGAAAAATCGATATGCCATAGATGTTGACGGTGAAAATAGTTTTGTTGCTGATGGCTTTGAATTATTGGTGAGGAAATCTTTAGAAGAGTGGGTTACTGATGAAGAGCGATATTTATTCAAATCTCTGCCCTCATTAAGAAAATTTATGCCTCAAGAAGTTGATAAAGTGTGGGCGAAGTTGAAATCTATTTTTAAGCAGGACCCTCAGAATTCTTTACCTCACATATCAGATCTAATGCCAGAAGATAGGCTAAAATTTCTTAATGAAAATATGGAATAAATTAAAAATAGTGGCTGTTTTATGGATTTTGTCAGGACTTTAGAATCGAAACAAATATTTATTTTCTTAACTGAACATCTAAAAGAAATTGCTGATTCTAGTGACATGAAGGAATATGTGGAAATGTTGCCAGAAGAGCAACAGTTGGGTTTTGTAGAGAAATGTAACATTCACCCAAATCCTATTGCCATTACTAATACAGATGATTTATTGGAGAAATTATTGCCAAATAAATCATCCTTAATTGTTGTAAAGAATGCTCAAGACTATGCCATGAAGATTTTAGAAGATTCCCAAAAGAAGTCTTTATCTGTTTTTTACATCGATTCTCCAGATCAGGTAGATTTTACCGCTAACGATATTTTGATCAAAAAAAATGGTTTGGCATAATTCGTGCAAAAAACAAACCCTCTTAAGGCTTTTCTAGAATATAATTTACTCCATCAAAATACGGAAAATCCAAAATTACTTGTTGTTGATCGGGGTGTTTTTGATAACAACGAAGCGTCATCTCTAAACGCCTTATTAGATCCTGAAGGAGAAATTAACGGCATAAAACTTACTCCAGAAACCAGAGTTGTTAGTCTTTGTGAAGAAGTTTCTACCGATCCTTCTTTTACAAATAGGCACAAGGTAAAATTTCAAGGAGAATCTCTTTTGCGAAAAACCCCATTGCCAATAACGAAGAAAAAATAATTGTCGATCTGCAAGGATTCTCTAATTGGCAGCAGCATCTTTTCGGAATTGTTTCGATGGATAATGGTCGGATGGTTTGAAAAAAAGCCAATTTGCAAAAGATTTAGAAGGTGGAAAAACCAATTTCCAAATTACCAATATTTCCAAAGAAGATACTGTTGATTTGCAATATGCTTTTAGAAAAACCATAGCTTCAGGAAAAATAACCTATCAAAATTATGACATCAAAATACCAGAGAACTTAACCATTGATTGCTCTGGCGCAGAATTTGACTTTTCTAAATTTGACGAAACCAAAATTGCCCAAAATATAACTTTTGATCAAATTACCAAAGACGTGCATTTGGTTAATACGCAAATTTCTGATTTGCTGCTTTATGGTGATAAAACTAGCAAAGTATTTTATTAGGAAACGAATGGTTTGATTGAAAATAATAAAGATAAAACATTACCTCTTTTTATTACTTCCAAACTTTCTGATAATCAGTGGTATATTTTGCTAAATAAGGCGCAAATTCACAATGTACAGCTTGAGATTTATTTGGCACCAAACATTCCTTTGCCTGAAAAAGTTAAGCATAATAAGTTAAATTTTATTCCTCCAGAATCGACTTCGAAATCATTAGAAAACATCCCAACAATTATTGTTAGTAACGATGCTGGCCAAACCATTAGAGGGTTGGGAGATAATTATGTCGTAATTGATCTGGAAGACGTTACCTCTGAAGATTTAACTGTTGGAGCCACTTTTGAAACTTTTGAAGGTGGCTTTAATAATTTCGAAAAAACTAGAAGTGATTTAATCACAGCTCTCAAGCAAGGTAAAAAAATAATTCTTAAAGGAAGGTTTGATCCTGAGTTATTGCAGATTTTAGAGCCTTTTTTAAGTGGTAAGGAAATTAATCAGTTTGATGATGTTGATATTGCAAAAAATGGTTTTCTATCTTTTCTTTCTTCAGTTGTTTTTTCAGATAAATACATCAATTTAAAACGAGATTTAACATTAATAATTGCATACCGAAGATCGAAAAGATTTGTCTTGGCTTCCTGAGTCTGCTTTCACTTTTAAGAATGAAGAAAAGCAGGAGGAAAAACAGACTACTTTAGTTGAGGAGCCTGATCCCAAAATAGGTTTAGATGGCAATCGCTCAAAAGAAGCACAGGATTTTATTCAAAAAAGGAAGGCAGCATTAAATATTAAAAACCAATCAAGTAGCGGCTCTTAATGGTGAGGTTGGGGTGGGTAAAAGTCAGTTAATGAAAATATTTGAGGAAGAAATAGGGGTAGTGTAGAAATAACTCCTGAGATGCATAATTTTGAATCTTGGGCTTTGGATGATCGAAAAGGAATTACTAAAATACTCGAGATTGACGGGCTTGAAGATTGTAATTACACCTTCTTTTCACCGCTTAACGAATGAGGTAATGGTAGGGGTTTTTATCAGGGTAAATTTTATGAATTAAGTAAAGATCATAAAGTATTCTTTATTTCATCTAAACAATTCGATGCTAAAACATCAAATAGCGCATTTTTCTCTGGCGATCAAATTGCAGAGCTGAATTTGAAGGACTTGCCCGCTTCCTACATTTATGAAAATGTTCTAAAGGTTTTTATTGAAGGGTCGGAAGGTGCAGAAAAGTATCGTGAGTTAATCGATTATTATTATAAAACCAATGCAAAACATCGTCAAAATCTGCAAAAATCTCCAAAATTAACAATTAAAAAATTGCAGGAAAAAGCTTTGAAATATTCATTTTCTCAAACATCCAAAGAGAAAAAATTACACCTCGAAAGTGATAATTTTATCTCAACTTCTGCCACCAAAGAAGCGGAAAAAAACTAGAAAGTTGTTTTAAAATTCGTCAAAAACAAAGAAGCGGGCAGTTTTACCAGCGGCTGTATTGAATGGAATTTTTTTCGAAGGCAGTTCTGGAATTGGAAAAAGTGAAATGATTGGTTCTTTTTTAAAAAGTACAAATGCTAAAATAGTAAACCAAGATGCCAATACAGATGCGAACTCCCTTGTATGTTACAAAATCAGCGCCCAAGTCAAACCGGGTTTCATGATGATTTCATCAATTAATTCAATTGGCACAAAAGACAGGAAAATAATAGACTTACCATTGCAGAATCGCTTCACCGTTCAGAAAATGAAAACTTTGTCTGAATACAAAAAAGATGATTTCTTAACAGATTGTAAATCATTGGATAGTAAAAATTCCAGAGGAGGGTCGGGGTCAATTTAATGCTGAAAAAATTGCTACGGAGACTTGGAAGAAATCTAGAAAAAATAAGAAACTAAATTTAAGATTTTTAAGGTTCTCCAGCGGTCTTGATTTTCCGGATTGCCCAAAATCATCTTTAAAACCGGATGCTGGTATTGGGCAGAAAGTTGGAGCAACAATAGGAAAATATTGAACAATATCTAGGTTTTTACCATTAATTAACAATTGTTGGAAAAACTCTTATTAATATCTATTATAAAAGATTGGCTTATTTTGAGAGTAAGATCATCATCATTCTTGTTGCTTTTGCTAGGGAGATAGAATTTCAAATTCTAACTTGTTTATACCTAATCTTCCGAGTGAAATTGGTTTTTAGATCGGTAGATCTCCAAACTCGGTACCGGAAAAAAATACAGGTGGTCGTTTTCCGCAATAATTAAGAAAGCTTTAAAAAACTAATAATGACTAATCAAATAATAACTTTCGGCTGTCGATTGAACATTGTTGAAAGCGAGTTAATCAAACAGGCGGTTGAAAAATCGCAGGAAGAAAATTTAATCGTGTTTAATTCTTGCGCCGTAACTTCCGCCGCAGAGCGAGACTTGCGTAGTGCAATTCGTAAAGCTCACAAGGAAAATCCAGATGCAAAAATTGTGGTGACTGGCTGCGCCGCGCAGATTGATCCTGCAAAATATGCGGCGATGGGCGAGGTTGATTTGGTTCTTGGAAATGTTGAAAAGTCGGAAAGTGATAATTATTTAACCGCTAATGAAAAATTTCCAGAAATTAGTGAAAAAAATAACATTAATCACAATTCTCAAACTATTCACCAAGATAAACTATTTAAACAATCAAAAAATAATCTGCTTGACCCAAATTTAACCGAGAAAATTCGCGTTAATGACATCATGTCAATCAAGGATACGGCGCAGCATATGGTGTTAGATTTTGAAGGTAAAAGTCGTGCTTTTGTGCAAATTCAAAATGGCTGCAATCATCGTTGCACTTTTTGCATCATTCCTTTCGGCCGAGGAAATAATCGCTCGGTTGGATTTGGTCAAATTGTCGAGCAAATCAAAAAATTAGTTGAAAGTGGCTTTCGGGAAGTTGTTTTGACTGGAGTTGATATTACCGATTACGGTAAAGATTTATTCGAAAATCTCAGCCTTTCGCAAATGATCAACAGGCTTTTTAAATTAGTTCCAGAGCTTCCACGCCTTCGCCTTTCTTCAGTTGATGTGGCAGAAATTGATGATGAAATGCTTGAAATCATCAAAAATGAACCACGATTCATGCCTTATTTTCACATTTCTTTGCAGTCGGGTGACAACATGATTTTGAAGCGAATGAAGCGCCGCCACACCAGAGAACAGGTGATTAATTTTTGTAAAAAAGTGCGAGAATTAAGGCCGGAAGCAGCTTTCGGTTCAGATATTATCGCCGGATTTCCAACCGAAACTGAAGAAATGTTTTTAGGAAGTTTAAATTTAATTAAAGAAACAGGATTGGTGTTTAATCACATTTTCCCTTATTCAATTCGAGAAGGAACGCCGGCCGCAAAAATGCCTCAAGTAGATGGTAAAATTAAAAAAGATCGGGCGAAATTACTTCGCGATGCCGGAGATGAGGAACTTAAAAAGTTCCTAACAAAATTTATTGGAACAAAGCAGAAAATGTTGTTGGAAAATGGAAATATTGGTAGATGCGAGAATTTTTTACAGGCAAAATTAAGTGAAGTTCCAGAAAATGTTAATGTTGGAGATATTTTTGAAGTGGAAATTGTCGGGTGCGACGATTCTAAATTATTAGCTTAAATTAAACGCTCATTAACTAAAATGATTAAAATTCTGCCTTTTATTCCCCTTATTTCACTTTTTATTAATTTTTCTGTCTTAAAATTTAATAAAATTGATAAATTTGCACATTTTTCTGCAACTTTTCTTGCAATATTGTTTTTTGTTCAAAGTTGGAACTTAGGAGACAATTATTCTTTAGAATTGCTTTCTTTGGAATTCCTCAGAATGCCATCAGATTTTGTTTTGGCTTTAAATATTTCTGCAAAAAATAAGTTTCTCTTACTGACTTTGGCAATTATTTGGTTGAATTTAATAATTTACTCTAAACAATATTTTTCAGCGCTAAAACAAGAAGATCACAAAGCCTATTTTAACTTCTTTTTACCTCTAATTATTTTCTTAATAGCTGGTTTAATTTTAAGTAAAAATTTACTTACTTTGCTGTTCTTTTATCAATTTCTAAGTTTAGTAATTTATTTTGCTTTAAGTTGTTTTGCTGGAAAAAAATCTGCTAAATCGATTAGAAATTTTGGAATTTTTCTGGTCATTTCGCCAATCTTTTTCTTTTTGGCAGCTTCAATGACTTTTTTTAAAATTGGAGAAATTGAATTTGTTTCCAAAGGAATTTTCGGAGGAGGTAATGTTTCTGAATTATTCTTAATTTTTGCATTCTATTTAATTGCAATTTGCGCAATTGCCTTTGCTCCTTTCTACCTATTCTTCAAAAATCTACATTTTTTAAATCCACCAATTTTAATTTTAAGTTTAATTTCCTTCGGTTTTTTGAGCATAATTTTATTGCTGAAAGTGATTTTCGGAATTTTTGGAGCGCAACTTTTTAACTCCCTAATTGATCAAAATAGTTTTCTGCTAATATTCTTGGTGGCCAATTTATTTTTGTCAGCTTTTTTGGCGATTTATTCACAAAATTTAAAACAAATTTTGGTTTATTTATTTTTTAATCAATTAATTCTGCTGGTAATAATATTCCTATTTTTTGGTTTAAATGCCAAAAGAATGCAAATCATTTCCACTTCCTTTTTATTAGGCCAAGCCTTGGTTTTTTTAATTTTCTCCAACATTGGCCTTTATTTAAAATCTTCTAAAACCCCAAATATTGTTGGAATTTTTGCGCCTTTAAAACTTAACGTTTTGGCTTTAATTTTTATTTTCCTAAATTTTGCAGGCTTAATTACAGCGGTTGGGTTTGTGGAAAAATTCTGGCTTTTTCAAGATGCTTCTCGTGAAAATTCATTAATTAATATTATTATTTTAGCTTTAAATATTGGCTTAATTTTGTTTTTAGCTGTAAAACTCATTTGGCCGATGCTGGTAAAAAATCCGCACAATTCGCAATTAAGAAATGCTGGTAAAAATTTAGAGCTTAATTTTGCTTTAATGCTTCCAATTATTCTAATTCCAGCAATTTTGTTTTTGCTTTCTTTTCCCTTTTTAACCAAATATTTAATTACTTTTTAGATGAATAAAATCCGAGTAGATATTGACAATGCGGGTTCGCGCTTGGATAAATTTTTAGCTAAAAATGGCTTTGGATTCGCTTTGGCGCAAAAAATTCTACGCAAAAAAAATGTTAAGGTTAATTCCAAAAGATCCCTTGGCGATGTTAGGCTTGAAGAAGGAGATTTTGTAGAAATATTTGGGGTGGAATCGCTGAAAAAATCACCTAAGCAGAAGTCAAAAGTTAGTGAAGAGAAAATAGCCTTAATTAAAAAAGCCGTCATTTACCGCGACGAAAATATTTTGGCAATTAACAAGCCCGAAGGAATTGCGGTTCAAGCTGGAAATGTTGAAGATTTCAGCATTGACGCAGCTCTTCCTTATTTAAAATTTGACAAAGAAGAAACTCCCAGATTGGTTCACAGAATAGATCGTGACACTAGTGGAATTTTGCTTTTGGCGCGAAATCGCAAATCTGCAACAATTCTTAATGAAGGCTTCAAAAATAAAACTATTAAAAAAACCTATTTAGCTTTGGTTTTTGGGGTTCCAAAAAAATTGGAAGACACAATTTCCATTCCGCTTTTGGAAAGAGTTTTTGGAAATATTAAAAAAGTTTTTAAAAGCGAAGAAGGAAAAGAGGCAATTACTAAATACAAAATTTTGCAGGAATTTGAAGGTTACAGCCTTCTTGAGTTAGAGTTAATTACTGGCAGAATGCACCAAATTCGGGTTCATTGTAAAGAAATGGGTCACAGTGTTATTGGTGATCGTAAATATGGTGGACGAGAAAAATCTTCCAGAGAATTAGGTTTTAATCGACTTTGTTTGCACAGTCAAAAAGTTGAGATTGATGATTTTTTTGGTGAAAAATTAATTATTGAAAGTAAAAAGCCAAATTTTTTGTAAAAAATTAACACAATTAAAATGACAAAAATTAAAATTGTTTCTTGGAATGTGAACTCGGTTAATGCAAGGCTAGATAGTGTTTTATTTTATTTAAATGAAACTAAGCCAGATGTAGTTTTATTGCAGGAAATTAAATGTGAGAATGAAAAATTTCCATTAGCGGAGATTGAAGATTTGGGTTACAATTGCGAGGTTTTTGGCCAGAAAAGCTACAATGGTGTGGCAATTTTGTCTAAATTTCCAATTGCCGATGTGGTTCGAAATTTCAATATTGACGATGTTCAATCACGCTACATTGAGGCCGTTATTGAACTTCCAAACCAAGCAATTCGAGTTGCTTCAATTTATGTTCCAAATGGCGGGGCGGTTTTGGAAGAGGGTCAAAAGTTGAATGAAAGTGAGAGATTTATCTACAAAATGAATTTCTTTGATGGGCTAAAAGCCAGAATGCAAAAATTGCTAAGATTCAACGAAATTGCAGTTTTTGGAGGCGATTACAATGTTGCTTTAGAAAACATTGATGTTTTTGACTCTAAAGGATTAAAAAACAAACTTTGTTTTCACGATGATGAAAAACGTAAAATGCGCGCTCTTTTAAATTTGGGTTTAGATGACAGTTTTAGAATGAAAAAACCTGAATTACAAAATTTCAGCTGGTGGGATTACCGCGGCAATTGCTGGGGCTACAATAAGGGAATGAGAATCGACTATTTGTTAACGTCTCCCAAAGCCACCGATTTAATCGAATCTGCCTTTATGGATGATGAATTAATGATGAATCGTCAAAAACCCTCCGACCATTGCCCTGTGGCTGTGGAATTAAAACTCAATTAATAAATTAATGCCCTTAATTACCAAGCAATCTGATCTTGAAGAAATTTGCAATTTAATAAAAAAACATAAAATTGCCGCAATTGACAGCGAGTTTATTCGTGAAAAAACCTATTTTCCAATTCTTTGTTTAATTCAAATTAACGTTGCTGGAAAATTTTACTTAATAGATACCCTATCCAAACTTAATTTGGGGCCATTTTACAGTATTTTAGCTGATGAAAAAATAATTAAAATTTTACATTCTTCCCGTCAAGATTTGGAAGTTTTTCTGCAAAGTGCCATCAACAATAATGTTGAAAATTTTACCCCTAAATCAATTTTTGATACTCAATTAATGGCCGCTTTATGTGGGATTGGGTTTAATATTAGTTACCAAAATTTAGTTCGCGATTTAATTGGTGAGGAAGTTAATAAGGAATGCCAAAGAAGTGATTGGCGCCAAAGACCACTTAGCTTAGATCAAACTACTTACGCTAAAATTGATGTAAAATATTTGCCAGAAATTTACCAAATTTTATTAGAAAAATTGGAAAATAAACGCAGTTGGGCCAAAGATGAAATGGAATTAAATGTTAAAAAAGCCACCGACGAAGATGATCTTTTGAAGAAATTTTCCTTGGGAAATAAGGATGAAATTTATTGTCAGAATGTTGTTTTATTGGCTAATTGGCGTGATGAAAAATCTAGAAAAAAAGATGTTCCAAGAGGGTATGTGATGAGAGATGACATGATTGAAATGATTGCTTTGGGAGGAGTTGCGGCTTTAGATGATTTGAACTTTAAATCTAGACGTAGAGATGAAGTTGCCCTGGTGCTTGAAAATAGAGATTCGGTGAAGGATTTGGAGTTTTCTAGTAAAATGATTGTATTTCGAATGAATAAATCACAAAAAGAAATTCTTCAAAAAAGTAAGGATATTCTGCAAATTCAGGCCAATAAATACCAAGTAAACTTTCAACTAATCATTAATCGCGTTAATCTTGAAAGTGTTGTTTTAGGAAATAAATCTGTTAAAGAATCTCTTTCTGGCTGGCGTTACGAGGTTTTTGGCGAAGAATTAGAAAAGTTAATAAGTTAAATTTTAGAGACATTACAAACATGCTACCGGTAGCATGTTTGTAATGTCTCTAAAAAATTGTTTAATTATTTCTCACTGTTTAAGATTCAATCTTCTTAAAAAATTTCAATTTAAAATCAACTTAAAATGACTCAAAAATCTAACCAAATGTGGGGCGGGCGCTTTGAAAATGCTCCTGCGGAAGTTATGGAAGCAATTAATGTTTCGATTGATTTTGACAAAAAACTTTACACTCAAGATGTTGCCGGATCAATTGCGCATTGCACAATGCTTGGTGAGGTGGGAATTTTAAACGCTCCGGAAGTTGAAAAAATCATTGCAGGATTAAAGAAAATTGAGCAGGAAATTACTGATGAAAAATTTGTCTTTAAAAAAGATCTCGAAGATATTCATTTGAATATTGAAGGCAGATTAACCGAAATTATTGGCGATGTGGCTGGAAAACTTCACACTGCTCGCTCGCGAAATGACCAAGTTGCCACAGATTTTAAACTTTATGTTCGTGACGCAATTGATGAAATTAACGAGTTATTGGGTGATTTACAAAAAACCATTTTGGTTCGCGCTCAGGAAAATTTAGAAACAATAATGCCAGGATTCACGCATCTTCAAACTGCTCAACCAGTTTCTTTTGCTCACCATTTAATGGCCTATTTTGAGATGATTAAGCGGGATATTTCTCGTTTTTCTGATGCCAGAAAAAGGCTGAATGAATGCCCACTTGGAGCCGCTGCTTTAGCCGGAACTTCATTTCCAATTGATCGAGAATTAACCGCCAAACTTTTGGGTTTTGATTCTCCAACTAAAAATTCTTTAGATTCTGTTTCTGACCGTGATTTTGCTATTGAGTTTACTAGCAATTCGGCGCTTTTGGCGGGCCATCTTTCTCGCTTGGCTGAAGAAATTGTAATTTGGATGAGTAAGGGTTTCGACTTTATTTCCCTTTCCGATTCCTTCACTTCTGGAAGTTCAATAATGCCACAAAAGAAAAACCCCGATGCGGCGGAATTGGTTCGCGGAAAATCGGGCAGAATTTTTGGCTCATTAATTAATTTGCTGACCTTAATTAAAGGCCTGCCTTTGGCTTACTCAAAAGATTTGCAAGAAGATAAAGAGCCAGTTTTCGATTGTCACAAAAATATTCGCATCTGTATTTTAGCAATTAATGGCATGCTTTCTGACTTAAAAGTTAATAAAGAAAACATGCATAAAATGGCAGGGCAAGGTTTTTCCACCGCCACAGATTTAGCGGATTGGTTGGTTAAAAATCTTGGAATTCCGTTTAGAAGATGTCATCACATTACCGGGGAACTGGTAAAAATGGCGGAAGATAAAAATTGCGATTTGTCAGATTTAACTTTGGATGAAATGAAGAAAATTGAGGCTGGAATTACTGAAGATATTTTTTCAGTTTTAACGGTTGAAAATTCTGTTAAAAGTCGAACTAGTTTTGGTGGAACTTCGCCAATTGTGGTTCAAAAGGCAATTTTGGCAGAGAAATAAAATAATTAAATTGCCATTAATTTGTCAATAATTTTACCAAAAAAACCATTTTTAGTTTCAAAACTATTTTTAACTTTATCTTTAGAATAAACATTTTTTAGAAAAATCAACATTCCAAAAGCGCTGCAGAAGGAAGGGTCATTAAACACTTCAGGAATATTATTTATTCCTGCCGGATAGCCAATTCTAACTGGTTTTGAGAAGATTTTATTGGCCAATTTGTCAATGCCAATAATGTTGGCGCTACCGCCAGATAAAACCACATTACTAATTACGGCGGCTCCGTAACCATTCTTTTCCAATTTCTTTTTTACCGATTCTAATATTTCTTCAACACGAGATTTAATGATGTCGCGCAACATTCCTTTGGTGATTCTTTTGGAGTCGAAAATGTCAAAATCTTCACTGGTTAAATTAATGTTCTCTCTTTCTTGAATCCGACTAATTATTAGAGAATTATTAAGGTTTTTGATGGTTTCGGCGGTATCAAAATTAATATTTAAAATTGAGGCAATATCTTTGGTGATGTGCAATCCGCCAGCGCCAAAATTTCCAGTGTAAACCAATTTTCCATCCATTAGAACGCAAAACGAGGCATCTTTTCCGCCAATGTCAATTAGAACTGTTCCTAAACTTAATTCGTTTTTACTTAAGGCACAAAGCGCCGAGGAATAGGACTCACAGATGTAGTTGTAAACCGAAAGATGACATCTTTTTAGGCAATTTTCAATATTTTTAACGGTGCCAAGTGATCCAGAAACAATGTTGAATTTGGCGGAAAGAAATTTTCCACTCATGTAGCGAGGGTTTTGAACTGGACTGGAATCATCGATGCGATATTGCAAAGGCATGAGATGAACTATTTCACGATTTGCTTTTATGTAAGCTAAGCGAATTTGATGAGCCAGATTAGAGATGTCGGAACTTTTAACCATGTCACCGGCAATTTTAATTTTTCCAACTTTTTGCTGTGCAATAGTTTCTGCGCCAGAAAGACCAATAATTAGCTCGTCAATGTTTATGCCTGCCATTCTTTCGGCATCGCAAATAACATTGGTAATTGCTTTTTGCGCCAGTTTCATGTCGGAAATGGCGCTCGAAACAATTCCCCTAGATTCACGGTAGCCGTAACCTAAGAGAGTAATTCCTTTATTGTTTATTGATGCAATTAAACATACTAGCTTGGTGGTTCCAATATCTAAGCAGGCAACTATTTGCCCTTTGTTTTTTGAAATCATTAATTGTTAATTTTTATTCCAAAACGATTGGCAATTTCTTTGTAAGCTTCAGCAAGTCCGCCTAAATCTCTGCGGAAGCGATCTTTATCCATTTTTTCATTATTGTCTTTGTCCCAAAGTCTGCAAGAATCGGGGCTAATTTCGTCAGCTAGAATAATACGATCATTTTCGTCAAAGCCAAACTCAATTTTAAAATCGACTAATCTAATATTAATTTGAGAGAAAAGATCTTGAAGAATTTGATTAATTTTGAAAGTGTATTTTTTAATTAAATCTAATTGTGTTTCATTTACAGCCTTTAGAACTGTGATGGCGTGATTGTCATTAATTAAAGGATCGCCAAGAGAATCATCTTTAAAGCAAAGTTCAAAAATTGTTTTATCAAGCACAATTCCTTCATCAATACCTAGTCTTTTGGCCATTGATCCAGCGGTGATGTTTCGAATAATAATTTCTAAAGGAATAATTTTAGCCTTTTTAACCAGTTGTTCACGCTCATTTAGTCTTTTAAGGAAGTGAGTTGGAATACCAGCTTCTGCCATTTTCAACATTAAGAATTCCGAAATAAAATTATTTAAAATTCCCTTTTCGGCAATAACGTCTTTTTTAACATTATTAAAAGCAGTAGCATCGTCCTTGAAATATTGGATCAGCTCGTTTTCATTTTCCGTTGTGTAAAGAATTTTTGCTTTTCCTTCGTAAAGTTTATTTTTCATTGTTCTAAAGATTTATTATTTGTTGTCGTTTTTACATTGGATGCTTGTGGTTTGCAAATTTGTGGTGCAGGTTTCCTAAAATCCTCATCTGGAATTCTAATAATTATTTCTCCATTTCTTTTAATTAGAATGGAATCGTGTGGCAGATCAATAATTTCCGACGCATTAAGCTTTTGTTTTAGATATTCTATGTCACTCATTGCATCTTCTTTCGTTTTTCTAATAAAATCTTCCCTATCATTTTGACTTAATAAACCCTCTTCACTTTCAAAACCTTCCATTTCTTCCATTAAAGATTCATGCAGACCTCTGGAGCTGAATCCCAATTTAATATCAACCTCTTTAGAAATATCATTAATGGTGCTTCTTGTTTCTTCAATAAAATCATCCCTGCTATTTTGGAATTTTTTCGGACCATAATGACCAAGTAAGATATTTTTCAGATCTTTAGTGATTATTATTGCTGCAAGACAAGTTCTAAATCCATAAGAATGGACAGATTCTTTGTTTTCATTTTCATCATTAAGTTCTCCGAATCCAGCGTTCATTCCAACTTCAATTGAATCGTAATGGACATCTTCAAATTGAATTATTTTATCTCGTATTTCACCATGAATATTTTCAACTTTTGATGAATCTATCAATTCCGATTCAGTTCTAGGCTTTTTTTTCATATTTCTAGATTATTCTTAATCCCACTTAGCAACTGGCGGAAGAGACATTAAAATTGCCTCAGTATTTCCTCCTGTCATTAGTCCAAATTTTGTGCCGCGGTCATAAACCAAGTTGAATTCGGTGTAAAGTCCACGCTTTCTTAATTGATGTTCTCTTTGTTCTTCATTCCACTTTTGAAGCATATTTCTTTGAACTAATTTTGGAAAAATATCTAGAAAGGCTAGGCCAACATCTTTAGTAAAATTAAAATTTTCTTCAAAATTAGAATCTAAATAATCGTAAAAAATTCCACCAACTCCGCGTGATTGATTTCTGTGCTTGATGAAGAAATATTCATCGCACCATTTTTTAAATTTTGGATAATATTTTGGGTCATATTTGTCGCAAGCATTTTTAAAGGCACCATGAAAATCTTTAGTGTCATTTTCAACTTCAAACATTGGGTTTAAATCTCCACCACCACCGAACCATTGCTTAGTTGTGCAAATGAAACGAGTATTAAAATGCACCGCAGGAACCAAGGGTGAGCGCATGTGCGCCACAAGGGAAACTCCAGTAGCCCAAAATTTTGGGTCACTTTCTGCGCCCGGAATTTGTTTGCGAAATTCTGGTGAAAATTCACCAAAAACGGTAGAAATATTTACACCAACTTTCTCAAAAACATTACCTTTCATTGTCGAAATTTCTCCACCACCGCCCTCAGACCTGTTCCAACTTTTTCGTGTAAATTTAGCTTCGCTCGGGTCAATTTTTAGGTCATTTGGTTTATTGTCAGAAGCGGCGTATTGCGCTTCAATTTTTTCAAATTGCTCACAAATTTTATTGCGAAGCTCTCTAAACCAAGCGGAAGTATTTGTTTTGTTTTGTTCTAAATTCATTCATTTATTTAATAGAGAATTTACAATTTTTCGTAACCACAAATCTTCAACCCGTAACCTTCCAAGCCAATAACTGATTTTTCTGAATTAGTTAAAAGGCGCATATTTTTAACGCCTAAATCTAGCAGAATTTGGGCGCCAATTCCATAGTTACGAAGTTTGCTGGAAGTTTTCCCTTTAATTAAATCGATGATGGGTTTGTTGGTTTGGCGAATGATTACGATTACACCATTTTTTTCATCAGCAATTTTTTTCATTGCGCTTTGTAAAATTCCAGTTTTGTCATTCTTTTTATCATCCAAAACATCACCAAAAATATTCAAATGATGCATGCGAACTAAAGTTTCTGAATCGGTAATTTCACCCTTAATTAAAGCCAAATGTTCAACATTATCAACTTTGCTTTGATAAATTACGGCTTTAAATTTTCCTGCAATGTTGCTGTCAATTTCAGTTTCATTTTTGCGCTCAATCAATTTGTCGTGAAGGCGGCGATATTCGATTAAATCGGCAATGGTGGCAATTTTTAAATCATGCTCTTTGGCAAATTTCTTCAAATCAGGCATTCTGGCCATTGTTCCATCGTCATTCATTATTTCACAAATTACTCCTGATGGGTTTAAACCTGCAAGACTGGCAATATCGACAGATGCTTCCGTGTGGCCAGCGCGAACTAAAACACCACCTTTCTGTGCTTTTAGTGGGAAAATATGCCCTGGGCTAACGATGTCATTTTTGGTATTTTGAGGATTAATGGCATCTTCAATAGTTTTGGCGCGATCTTGAGCCGAAATTCCTGTAGAAATACCCTCTTTTGCTTCAATTGAAACGGTAAAAGCAGTTCGATGACGCGATTCATTGTTGTTCGACATTAATGGTAGTTCAAGCTGTGCAACGCGCTTTTCATCAAGAGTTAGGCAAATTAATCCGCGACCAAATTTAGCCATAAAATTCACAGCCTTGTCATTGCACATGCTGGCTGGAATGACTAAATCACCTTCATTTTCACGATTTTCATCATCAACTAAAATGAACATTTTACCGGCTTTGGCGTCGGATATTATTTCTGGTATGGAGGAGAGCATTTTTATTTTGTTAATTTTTCCAAATATCTAGCGATCAAATCAATTTCTAGATTTAAATAATCGCCCAATTTCAAGTTTCTAAAATTGGTGTTTTGCAAAGTGTGGCTGATGATATTGACATTAAAGGAATTGTCAAAAACTTGATTAATAGTTAAGGAAACTCCGTTTAAAACGATCGATCCTTTGGTGGTGATGAATTTTACTAAATCTTTAGGAATTTCAATATCAAAAATGGTGGAATCTTGGTTTGCTGGCTTAATGCTTAATATTTTAGCAACTTTGTCAACATGTCCTGAAACCATGTGTCCACCAAGCTCATCTCCCATTCTTAAAGCAAATTCTAGGTTGATTTCATTTCCTATTTTCCAATTTTTAATGGTGGTTTTACTTAGGGTTTCGTTGGATGCTTCAAAAAATAGTAAATTTTCTTCTTTTTTTGTTAAAGTTAAGCAAGCTCCGCTGCAGGAAATTGAACAGCCAATTTCTAATTTACGCTCAATTTTGTCATTAATTTCTAAGGCAATTTCTAAGTCGGAATTTGGTTTAGAATTTAATTCCTGAATTTTTGCAATATGTGTAATTATTCCTGTAAACATTTATTTAAATTTGAGATTTAACAAACTTCCCAATTTTCTTCAGAGCCGCTTCTTCAATTTGACGAATTCTTTCCTTTGAAACTTGATAAACTTTACTTAAATCTTCCAAGGTTGATGGATTTTCGCTTAATTTTCTTTTAAGAACAATGTCTTTTTCACGCTCATTTAAAATTAGCAAAGCTTCTTTAAGTAATTCCTGTTGGCGATTCTTTTCTTGGTTTGCAATTGCAATTTCTTCTTGGCTGGGAAATTCAGAGGCAATTTTGTCTCCAACTTCAATTCCATCGCCGTCATCGCCAATTATCTTATTCAATGAGCCATCGGAATTTTGCATCCGAGCATTCATGTTAATAACTTCTTTTTTGGAAACATTTAAATCATTGGCAATTCTATCAATTTCTTGAGGCAATAAATTGCCTTTATCCGATGCTCCGAGGCGTTTTTTGATTTTATTTAAGTTAAAAAATAATTTTTTCTGAGCAGCTGTGGTGCCAATTTTAACCAGCGACCAAGAATGGAGAATATATTCTTGAATGTAGGCTTTAATCCACCACATGGCGTATGTTGAGAATCGGAAACCTTTTTCAGGTTCAAATTTTCTAACTGCCTGCATTAAGCCAACATTTCCTTCCGAAACTAAGTCAACAATTGGTAAGCCGTAATTTTTAAAGCTGCTGGCAATTTTAACTACTAATCTTAAATGGCTTTGAATGAGCATTCTGGCCGATTCCTTATTGCCAGTGTTTTTAAAATCATTGGCGTATTTTTGCTCTTCTTCAAAGGTTAAAAGTGGAAATTTTTGAATTTCTTGCAGGTAATTAAAAAAGCTGGCCTGCGCATCTCTAACTTTTGGTAATGTAACTAAAGATGAATCTTTGCTCATTATTAACTTTTTGTTTCAAGTACTTTTTTCAATTTATTAATGTCATCCGGTAAATCAATCTCAAATTCCATTTCTTCCCTTGAAACTGGGTGAATGAAACTGATTTTGTAGGAGTGAAGTGCTTGTCTGGGGAAAATATTAATTAAGTGCTTCACCTCATCGCTGGCTTCTCTAATTGATCCTCTGGTTCTTCCATAAGTTTGGTCACCAATAATTGGGTGGCCAATTGAGGCTAAATGAACCCTAATTTGATGCGTTCTACCAGTGTCTAATTTGCACTCAATCATTGAAACTTTTCCATCTAGATAAAGTTTTTGAACTTGGTAATTGGTGACAGCATTTCTTCCTCCGCTGTGCATTATTGCCATTTTTAGGCGGTTTGTTTTGCTTCTACCAATGTTTTTGTCAATCGTTCCTTTTAGTGGCTTTACTGTTCCGTAGCAAAAAGCTAAATAATTTCTTTTTAAAGTTCGGTCTTGAATTTGGTTAGAAAGTTCTTGATGAGCCAAGTCATTTTTAGCAACCACCATTAATCCAGAAGTGTCTTTATCGAGCCTGTGCACAATTCCAGGGCGAGAAACACCATTAATTCCTGATAAAGTTTCGGGGCAATAAAAAAGCAAAGCATTAACTAAAGTTTCATCAGAATTTCCGTTTCCAGGGTGAGTTGTTAGGCCGGCGGGTTTGTTAATTACCAGCATGTTTTCATCTTCAAAAACAATTTCAAATGGAATTTCTTTGGCAATAATTTTTGACTCAATTACTTCTGGCAAGGTAATGTTAAAATTCTCATCACCTTTAATTTTGTAATCGCAGGAAGTTAGAATTTTTTCTCTGTTTAAAACCCCTCCAGCAGTAATTAAGCCTTGAATTCGACTTCTGGAAAATTCCGGTTTGATGCTAGAAAATTTATTAACTAGAAATTTGTCTAGCCTTTGATTTTTATCTTCTGGTTCTGAATTAAGAGTAAATTTTTGCATTGATTTCAAATTATTAAGCGCTTTCATTCTAAGAAGCGATGGATCGTGAGGTAAATGAAAAGGTTAATTAAACAAATCGGTAAGCATCTTTGTCTGCAAATAATTTGCGCAATAGTTGATTATTAATTTTGTGACCAGATTTAACTGCTTTAAAATGGCCCTGAATGAAGCCACCCACTAGAAAAATGTCTCCAATAAAATCTAACATTTTGTGACGCGCAAATTCATCTTTAAAGCGTAATTTTTCGTCATTTAAAATTCCTTCTTCTCCAATAACAATGGCATTATTTAGTGATCCACCTAACGCTAAGCCTAGATCGCGCATTTTTTCAATGTCTTTTTCAAAGGCAAAAGTTCTGGCCCGGGAAATGTCGTTTTTAAAGGAAGTGTTGGAAGAGTGGAATTCAAAATTTTGCTTTCCAAGCTGCTTGTGATGAAAGTCAATTTCAAGCTGAACGAAAAATTCTTCCGCTGGCTCAACACTTAAAGATTTGTCGCCATCAATAACTTCAATCTTTTTTAAAATTTCAATTATTTTACGATGCTCTTCGTGAGTTTCTCTGCCGGCACATTCTAGCAAGAAAATGAAAGAAGCTGAACTGCCATCCATTATTGGAATTTCTTGCGAATTTAATTCCACAATCAGGTTGTCAATTTCGCAACCCCAAATTGCGGCCATTAAATGTTCAATAGTGGCAATTTCAACGCCATCCTCATTGCCAATTGTGGTTCCTAAATTGGTGGTTGTTACATTTTCGTAACTAGCGATAATTTCATTATTTTTTCCTGAAATGTCAGTTCTACGGAAAATTATTCCGCTATTTGCAGGAGCAGGAAGAAGTTGCATTTTAACTTCTTTGCCGCTGTGAAGGCCAATTCCATTGCAGCTAATTTTTTTGCTAATGGTTCTTTGTAAAATTTTGCTCATTTAATTGATTGGGAAAAAAATTGATTGTAAAATGCGCCGTGAATTTAACCTTTCCAACAATAAAAAACAATAAAATCAAATGACAATTAACGAAAACATTAAAAAAGCCGGAATTATTCTTCCAAAGCCAATTTCACCAATTGCCAATTACCTTCCTTTTGTAAGGGCACAAAACCGCATCTTCATCTCGGGCCAATTACCAATTGCTGATGGCGAGGTTAAATTTGTGGGAAAATTAGGTAAAAATATTTCTATTGAGGAAGGTCAAAAAGCGGCAAAAATCTGCGTAACCAACATTGTTGCTAATTTAAAAACCGCTTGTAACGGCAATTTAGAATTAGTGGCAAGATGCATTAAGCTGGGAGTTTTTATTAACGCTGCCGACGATTTTGAAAGCCATCCATTAGTTGCCAATGGAGCTTCTGATTTAATGGTAGAAATTTTTGGTGAAGCTGGAAAACATTCAAGATTTGCCGTTGGAGTTGGTTCACTTCCTCGAGGAGCTTCGGTTGAAATTGACGCAATTTTTGAGATTAACGACTAACAAAATTTTATGAAAATTATTTTAATAATTACGCTAGTTCTTTTGGGTCTTTCGTCCAAATCCTTTGCTGATAATTCTGTTCTGACTGTAGAATGGAATTCATCTGAAGGCTTAAAAAGGTTGGAATCTAGTCAATTTAAAACAGATTTTTACGATTTGGCTGATCATTTTCAGCCACAAATTAATCCGCTTTACTGTGCTTCTGCTAGCAGCGTAATTATTTTAAATGCTATTAATGAAAAAAAACCCAGCCAAAAAAAGTTGGAAATTAAGAAACCTGCGGCTTTTGGAGGGGGAAATATTGAATTTAAATCTTATTCGCAATTAACTTTTTTTAATAACAAAACCGACAAAATTAAGAATCGCAAAATTATTGAGTTAAAAAACATTACTGCGGAAAATGAAAATGATTCTAGCAACTTTGATGCCGGATTAAGCTTGGACGAGCTGGGAAAAATTTTAAGAAAAATCTACAAATTAAAAGTTCAAACTAAAAATATTGCAGATTCCAACCCAAAAACCGTTGATAATTTCCGCAAATTAGCCCGTGAAATTGCCGCTGACCATGAAAAATATTTATTGATTAATTTTTACGGAAAAAAACTTGGCTTAAAAACTGGCGGTCACATTTCACCATTAGCCGCTTTTGATGAGGTCAGCGACTCATTCTTGATTCTAGATGTTGCGGGCCACAAAAATGGTTGGTATTGGGTTAAAACGATTGATTTGGTTAAAGCAATGAACACTAAAGACGGTAAGAATTTCCGCGGCTATTTGGTGATTTATAAATAGAAATTTAATGATGATTGATTTTAACTTAAAAACCAATCTTGACTTAAAAGAATCCTTATTAGATAATCCACGCCTCTTAAAATATTGGGACGTAGCCAAGCGGTAAGGCAACGGGTTTTGATCTCGTCATGCGCAGGTTCGAATCCTGCCGTCCCAGCCATTCATGATGGTTTGATAAATCCACCATTAAATTAAAGGGCTTCTTCAAGTCAAATACTAGCTTCGCACCATTTATTCTTAAGTTCGGAATATTGCCAGTCCTTAACTACAATCAATTGAATAATCTTTTAGCCGATTTGGACTAGTTGTTCATGATTATGTTTAACGGTAAATCTGATGTGGCTACCTTTTTCCGGACAGTTTTTACCAAAGAAATATCAAAACCACGTCCAACAAAAATCGACAAAATTATCCGTTAGAATTTAAGGTCTCATCAGTTAAATTAGCTATTGATTCCGATCAACCAACTGCGCAAACAGCAAGAGATTTAGGGTTAATCCCAATAGTCTTTACAGCTGGATGGCGAAATACTCTAATTCTAACAAAAATAATCAAAAAAAATGACTGGCAATGTAAATTCTTTTGAGGAAGTCAAAAGGCTTAAAAAAGAATTATCTCTAGTCAAACAGGAGCGAGATCTATTAAAAAAGGCGGCAGCGTACTTTGCGAAAGAATCACGGTAAAGTACGCATGGATAAAAAATAACTGCAATTCTCAAAATGATAATTGTCTCAACGCCAAATATAACAAATAGCTCCTAATTTGCTGGCTAGAAAATTTGATGTTTCTACTCCTGATAAATATTGGGTCTCCGATATCACTTATATTCGAACTGGGAGTGGTTGGCTGGTCTATGGCTGATAATATGAAAACCAAGTTGGTCAATGATGCTTTGACTGTGGCTATTTGGAAGAGAAAGTCAAAAAAAGGATTAGTCTGGAATTCTGACAGAGGGAGTCAATATGCTTCTGAAGGCCACAGAGCTATTTTGAAGGATCATGGCATTGTTCAAAGTATGAGCCGCAAAGGTAACTGCTGGGATAACGCAGTTGCTGAATCGTTCTTCCATACTTTAAAAACTGAACTTACCAACCATTATCAATTTAAAAATCAAAAGGAGGCTAAAAATGTAATATTTGAATATATTGAGGTTTTTTATAATCGAAATTTAGCGCCAGTTGAGTTTGAAAAGGTTAATAGAAAATACTTAAAATCTGCTTAATTTAGTGTCCGGAAAAAGGTTGGCACATCACTTTTTTTTGACCCCAAACTAACGGGATAAATTTGATTAGTAATTTGTAACAAATCTTCTAACCTGAACCCCATATTTTCTTCAACCAAATTAATTAGCGAGTGCTTAATATTGATAAAATCGCAGATAATTTGGCGACGCAGGGTTTTTCATTTTTGGAAAATGTTTTTGAAGAAAAATTATTACAATTGTTACTGAGTGAAATAATTACAATTGATGAAAATGCAGATTTTAAAGAAGCCGGTGTTGGTCGTCTTGAAGACCGTATTTTAGAGAAAAATATTAGAAAAGATAAAATTAGTTGGATTGAAGG
>JBLHVR010000002.1:0-53723 GCA_047628655.1 Lentimonas sp. | reverse complement strand
CAAGTTAAGGACATTAACAAAGCAACTTGGGATGCAACAACTAGCAGAGAAGCTTTTGAAAGTTACGCTGTTGCTGGTGCAACTGCGGCATTAACTTTAGGTGCTACGAATTGGGTTGATACTAATCTTTTAAGTGGGGCTATTTCTTCTGGTAGTAACACTGGAATTGCAGCAAGAGCTGTTGTTTCCAGTGCATCTAGCAGTGCTGTACAATCTGCTATTAACGGCGATTCATTTAGTGAAGCATTCACAGACCAATTGTTTAATATGGTTATTGCTGTGGCTGGAAGTTTGGCTGCCAATAAGATTGGAACAGATTATAAACTTGGAGAGATTGGCAAAACAAAACAATTGGCACTTCATGCCATCTTGGGTTGTGGAATGGCAGAAGCTGGAGGAAATGATTGTGCTAGTGGAGCCGTTAGTGGGGTTGCTGGAGAATTAGGTGCGGAAATATTAGATAACAACTTTGGTGGGTTAAGTAATGCGCAAATAATAGAACTATCTGGCTTAATTGGAGGTTATTCTTCTATCTTTACAGGTAACGCAGTTGGGTTGAGTGATGAAGAAATTGCAGATAATATATTCTCAGGGCAGATGATTGGGAAGAATGCGGCGGAGAATAATGCTATTGCTTTTAGAATTGATCGAGATGGAGCAGGAGGAAATGGTCACATGACAGGATATTTTCAAGATGAAAATGGAGATTGGTATCAATACGATCAATACACAAAAAGATTTGTGATAAAAATCCTGAAAGATGCGTGATAAAGAAAAATTTAATCTGAATATAAAAGTGGCCTGACCTCTTTATTTTTAGCGATACTTTCGTAAAATTAAAAAAGCAGATGGGTCATGCTCTTTCTATTAACCATAAACCTCTCTAAACCACCTCAGCTAAATCTTCCACCAGAATCTCCTCATTCAAATAAACCCCTTCATTAAAAACCTCACCTCTTTCCATCATTCCTGTTTCGTCGTAGAAGATGTGGCCAAGATATCGGCCGTAGATGTCTATTTTTCGGGTTTTGATCATGATTGTGGTTATTTGTGACATTTTGTCGCGTAGGAAGTGGTAGGAATCTTGGCCTTTTTGGGTGTTGATTTCTGGGCAGTTTAGGCTGGATAGGCGGACTCTTTGTTTTCGGGCGGTTCCGAATCCGAGGTCGATGTTTAGGAGGAGGGTGTCGCCGTCGATTACTTCGATTATTTCAGCTTCATAAAGGAAAGTTGGATCGGTGGGGCGTTTTAGGATTGTGGTTTGGTTGGGGTCGATTGGTCTTTTGGCTCTTTTAATGGCGAAGAGTAGGTGTTCTTTGCTCCAGTTTTCGGTTTGGGCTTGTTGTGATGTGGCTACATTTTTTCGGACAGTTTTTATGATAAAAACTATCAGTGTCCCATGGGACATTTTATGGGTTGGTTTGTAAATATTGTGAAGCCTTTTTTTAACCGTCACTATACCCTTAAGATCTTGTTTATTTGGTGAAATTTATTCCAATAACATCTCTCACATTCTTAAAACCATCTTTCCTAATCATCTCATCTAATTCTTCTTTTATTTTTTCAACTAAATCAAATCCTTGATAAATGAAGGCTGAGTAAATTTGAACTAAAGATGCTCCGAGTTTTAATTTTTCATAAACATCTCCCGCGCAGGAAATTCCACCAACGGCGATTATTGGAATTTGTCCTTGAGTTAATTGGTAAATATTGCTTAAAACTTGATTAGAGTCTTTTAATAATGGCTTTCCGCTTAGGCCACCAGTTTCAGACTTGAATTTGCTTCGTAGATTTTCTGGACGAGAAATTGTGGTATTAGAAATTATTAAACCATCAATTTTGTTTTTAAGAGCAATTTGGGCGATAGATTCTTGCTCTTCTTTTGTTAAATCTGGAGCGATTTTAAGTAAAATTGGAGTGTTGACTTTAAGCTCCTTTTTTTTGTTAAATATTGTTTTTAAAAAAACATCAAGCTCATCTGCTTTTTGTAAATCTCGTAAATTCTTCGTATTAGGTGAAGAGATGTTAATAGTGATGTAATTACCTTTATTGGCGGTTTTCTCAAGTAATAGAAGGTAATCATCAATCGCGTTTTTGGTGTCTTTATTCTTGCCAATGTTAATTCCTAGAATGCCATTTTTCTTGCTTTTCTTAATATTCTGCAAAAATCTTTCAATTCCCAAATTATTAAAACCCAGGCGGTTAATAATTGCCTGATCTTCTTCAAGTCTGAAAATTCGCGGCTTTTCATTACCAATTTGTGGCTCGGGAGTTACGGTTCCAACTTCTACAAAACCAAAACCGAATCTGAATAAATTATTAAAAATTTGGGCATTTTTGTCAAAACCTGCCGCCATTCCGATGGGGTTTTTGAAGTTAATTCCTAGAACTTTATTTTGCAGAGAAGAATATTCTTTAGTTTTGGGGTTTAGAACCAGGCCAAGTTTTAAAGCGGAAATTGCCAAATTATGTGCTTTCTCTGGGTCTATCCTAAAAAGTAAAGGTTTTAAAAATGAGTAGTTCATTGGAGATTAAAGATGTTTCGCGGAAATTAATTTGCAGTAATTGTAATAATATGATCCGTAAAGAAAAGATCAAAATAAAACTACTTGCGATTTTGGGGGGAAATAATTTATGATTTGGTGCTTTGATTTCTGGTGACAGATTCTGAGTTCTGCCACCAGAAGCGATTTAAAATCGCAACTTTATCAATTAAATGATAATAGTTCGGCTAAATCACCAAATTTGGTGATTTAGCTCAGTGCTATGCTACTAAAGATAACAAGATAATAGCTGCTAATGGTACAAAAATCATAGCGTAATGTTATGTTTAGTTAACTGAATTATCACTTAACTTACTATGTGGTTTTAAGGCCGCATAGTAATTTTGGGTAGTAAGTAAAATTAATTACAAACCGCTCAAAATGTCTTTTTCCATCTTAGATATTACATCTGATTCTAGTGGAATTAATCCTTTCTCAACTAGATATCCATCTTCACCGATTGCATTTTCACTAACAATTTCAGCGATGAATTCTTTTAAGCCTTTAGCAAATGGAAGCTGCTCTGTTTTAAAGTAAATAAATAGAGGGCGGCTAATGTGATATTTACCAGAAGCTATGTTTTCAAAGGTTGGATAAGAACCATCAATTTTGGCACCTTGAATTATTCCAGCATTTTGCTCTAGGAAGCTAAATCCGAAAATACCCAAAGCATCTTTGTTGTTTGTTAGTTTTTGAATGATTAAATTATCATTCTCGCCAGCTTCAACAAATTTTCCGTCACTTCTAACGATGTGACATTTCTTTTTACGATTTTTCTTGTCTGGATAAGCGGCGATAAAGGCTGGCTTTTTAACACAAGCTTTTTCCAAAACTAATTCTACAAAAGCGTCTCTAGTTCCTGAGCTTGGAGGAGGTCCATAAACAACGATTGGATTGTTAGGAAATGATTTATCAACATCGCTCCATTTCTCATTAGGGTTTTTGATTAATTTACCATTTTGAGAAATTTCATTGGCCAAAGCCAAGAAGAGATGTTCTTTAGTTAAAGAAAAGGCTGCAGATTCCTTAGAATTTGCAATAACAATTCCGTCATAACCAATTTTTATTTCAACGATATTTTTAACGCCGTTTCTGTTGCAAACTTTCACTTCGGTTTCTTTTATTTGTCTGGATGCGTTAGCAAAATCGACAAATTTTTCACCAGCTCCAGAGCAAAATAATTTAATTCCGCCACCAGTTCCAGTTGCTTCAACAATTGGAGTTCTGAATTTACTATTATTGCCAAATTCTTCAGCAATACTTCTGGCAAAAGGGTAAACTGTTGAAGATCCAGCCATGCGGATGTAGTCACGAGCAAAGGAATTTTGGGAGAAAAGAAGGAAGATAAATATGGAGGTTTTTATAATTTTAGACATAAGGTAACTGCTAATTAAAGTTAATAAATAAAAAAATTAGAAGGCAGTTAAATTTGCCAATTAATCAAAGTATGTAGCTTTGATGGTCGCGTTTTATAGGGTCGTATTTTTAAGATGCAAATTTTTAATTACAAAGATTTACATCCAAACAATCTGTTTCGTCGTCGTTACAGCAATTATCAAATAAATATTCAACTAAATTTCTAGTTGTTTGATAATTTGCGTAATAAACCATCTCCCGTCCTTTTTTCACGCACCTAATTAATTCCGACTTTTTCAAGCCATTTAGGTGAAATGAAAGCTTATTTGGCTTTATTGCCAATTCATCAGAAATATATTTAGGATTTAATCCTTTTTCTCCAGCTTGAATTAACATTTTGAAGATTGGTAATCGAACATCACTTCCTAAAATACTTAATAAATTTACCGCTATTTGGTTGTTCATTTTATTATTCAATAAAAATTGAAGTATTTAATTGACAGCAAGGTAGAAGTAATTATTTTAATTTCAACTTTTTTAAACTATTTATTTTTTATCAAAAAAATCTCATCGAAATCATGAAAATAATATTAGCAACTACCACAATTTGTGCCTCAATGATTGGTGTATCAAGTTCGGCATTTGCTGACAAAGATTCTGACTTTGAAGCCAGATTAAAAGCATTAGAATCAAAATTCGAAGAAACTTCAGCTAGTCTTCCAGCTCCATTATTAAAAGCATTTAAAACCGCTAAAATTACCGGTCGTCTTCATGTTGACGCAGAGTTTTATGATGAAAATTCAGGTCTAGGAGATAATAGACAAGATGGATTCGACATCACCAGAGCCAGACTTGGCATACAAGGCAAGCTTTCAGAAAATTTTAGCTACAAATTCGAAAATGATTTTGCTAAAAATGGTTCAAAAATTAAAGACGCATTCATTGCTTATGACGGCTTAAAAAATACCCAATTTAAAGTTGGTCAATTTAAGCAATTTTTCTCTTTGGAAGAATTAACTAGCTCAAACAATATTACTTTTATGAACAGATCTGCCGCTGTAGATGCTGCGCCTTCTAGAGCAGTTGGTTTGGGAGTTCAAACTTACGGTAAAAATTGGCAAATTGCTGCTGGAATTTTTGGTGAATCAACCGGAAACGAGAGCAGAAGTGATGACAGTAAATATTCAGCTTCAATTCGTGCTTCCATCGCCCCAGTTAATTCTGATGGAAAACTAGTTCATTTAGGTCTTGCTGCTACAACATCTTCTAAAGATAGGGATAATTCAGGAACGCCAGAAAAAATTGACAGAGAGAATCTTTTCGGTGCAGAGATTGCGCTTGGGCTAAATTCTTGGTCACTTCAAGGTGAATATATCATCAATAAAACCAATTATGACAAGGATGGTTCTGCCACAACAGCCAACCAATCAACCACATATGACAGCTATTACGCTCAAATTTCTTACATATTAACTGGAGAAAATAGAGTTTATCAGGTTAAATCTGGAACTTTCAAAGGTGTTAAAGTTGAAAAACCAGTCGGTAAGAATGGTGGAATTGGAGCTTGGGAATTGGCAGCCAGATTTTCTAAAAATGACAGAAATGATGATGAAGGAACGCTTCTTATTGAAGGGGAATCTAGTCAAATTACCCTTGGTGTAAATTGGTATTTAAACAATAATATTCGTTTAATGGCCAATTATGTTCAATCTTCTACTGAAGAAAAAGGTCAAGATGATAAAGATTTCGATGCCTTCTTGTTAAGAGCTCAAATTAACTTCTAATATTTACTATTTAAAGTGCCGCGCTAATAGCGGCATCAAATTCGCGAATGATCTCAGAAGATTTACTCTAAATTGTCTGAGATCTTCCAGCAAACTAATCTGCACAAAGATCCCTCTCAATATATATCTTTTTTTAAACCCTTAAATTTCACCAAAACTAAAATTCTATTGGAAAAATACTTCTTGGTCCGATACATGTTTTTATTACGCATTTCTGAAGATGGGAAATGGTATAAATAGCTTTAAAAAGTTAATAACTTGCAAACAAAGGAGCCGTGAGATTTGGCATTCTTGTGTCAGCTTAAGGATGGCAGATTTAACTAATTGGTTGGAGAGATTTTAATAGGGGTGAGCTGTGGAATTGGAGCTGAATTTTCAATTAATACAGGATCAATAGCAAAATCATCTAAAGTAGGATCGGAAGATTCATTAACTCCAGCTTCATCAGCAGCTGCTGTAATTGAACGCAACATTATTTCTAAGAACGGAATGTTATTAATAATTACGCTTCCGTTTGCATCTTGTCCAAAATCAAAAATGGCAATTCTTTCACCCGTAGCAATATTTTTCTGAGCAACTTCGCGAATCGTTTTAACAACATCAAATCCAATGCCGTCTTCTTCAGGAGTAATATTTTGATCTTCAATTTGCGAAGTAGATTCTTCTATTAATTGCTCAGAAACTTCCGGCAATTCTGCAGGAGCAACAGCAATTATTTCTTCCAAATTTTTATCTTCAGATTCTTTTTTGGAAATGTAATGCATCAAATTCTCAAAATTATTCACAGCTTGCTGCAAATAGGTTAGAACGGTTTCATATTCTTCAACTTTAAGTGACAAATTAAAAGATGGCTCAGAATCCTTACTGTCTAAATTACTTAGATTTCCATTAATATTAAATTTGTAAATAGGGTTAGATAATTCCACATTATTAATTTTAACTGATTTAATGGCGTTGTGCTCAAAAGGAGTAAGATTATCAGTGCTGCCATTTCCCAAATCTGGTAAATTAGAATTTTTATTGGAATTATTTTCTAAGAATAATTCCAAATCTAAATGAATATTTCTAATAGTAAGATCTTGATAGTTTAAAGTTTTGTCAGTACGAGCTTCTGTAATATCTAATAATATTTGTTCCATTTCATTTTTATCTTCTGGGGAATTCGTTTCTGCATTTTTATCAATTGAATTAACAATTTCTAAAAGATCAGATTGACGCTTCATCTCAGAATCCAATTGTTCTAATGAGAATAAATCTCCCATTTCTTTAAAATCGGCCAACAATTTGGCAATTTTCTGATTTTCTACAACAATTAATGAAAAATCAATCTTGGAGCTGCCATTTTCAAAAACCACATTATTTTCCGCATCTGAAATTTTGTAACCTTGGCCTTGGTAAGAAAATCTTGTTACTTCTGTGCCTTCAATAATAATATTAGCAAGGGGAATTTGATTAAATTTAACATCGTACATTTCATTCTCTTCACCAATTTTTAAATCATCTTTAATGGTAAGAGAGAAATTATTGGAGAAAATTCCAGCGGATAAATTCAAAGACGGAATGTTTAAAGAATTATTGTTCAATGCACTTTTCTTATCTTTGTCAATATCTAGATTGTCATCTAAATATTCTGGAGCGCTTGGTTTAATGATGAGGTTTTTAACAGAGAAATTTTGTTTCAAAGGAAAACCGCTAACCGACACTGAAGAGGATGTAAGAAAAAATCCAGGCGCCTGAAAAGCGGCAAGATGCTTTTTTATTGTGTTGGTTTTAACCAACCAAAAAGCACCAAAAGCAGCAAAAGAAATAATTGTAATGGTTATAAAAGACAGAACTATTTTCTTGGTCATAATTTATTAAATAAATTTAAACTGAAATATTTCTTGTTTCATCAGGAACTGTAACTGTAAAACCGTCTAATTCTGTGGTCATGATGATTTGGCAACCAAGTCTAGAAGTAGCTGTTAATCCAAATGCTAAATCTAACATGTCTTCTTCGTCTTCTGAAGGCTCTTCTAGCTTTCCAAAATATTGGTCTTCAACAATTACATGACAAGTCGAGCAAGCAAGAGATCCTTCGCAAGCACCTTCTAGGTTAATGTCGTTATTGTGAGCTGCTTCTAGCACTGTTGTTCCAACTGGAACATCAAATTCTTTCTTCTCACCTTTGCAAATAAAGATAATTTTTACTGTTTCAGCCATGATTTTAAATAGATTTGTTAAATAGATTGGAGAATAATTGGCGAAAATTTAAATTAATTAAGTAATTTTGCAAGAACCAATGACAAAAAATACCCTTAAAATAGCACTTTTTCAACCTGACATTGCTGGAAATGTTGGAACAATCATGAGAACCTGCGCCTGCCTTGGAGTCGAGTTGCACATTATTGAACCTTGTGGATTCGTTTTTGATGTGCAAAAAATTAGAAAATCTGCCCTCGATTATTTTCATTTCGTTAAACTTTTTAGGCACGATTCTTTTGACGATTTTTATCAAGATCAAATTACCAATAATTCCCAAAATCGCCTTGTTTTATTAACCACAAAAACTAACGATTCCTACACCGAATTTAAATTTAAGGAAAATGACATTTTGCTATTAGGAAGAGAAAGCGCCGGCGTTCCAGATCAGGTTTCTGAAAAATGCCACGCCAAAATCACCATTTTAATGCAAAAAGAAATGCGCTCATTAAATGTAGCAATTTCTGGCGCAATGGTTTTGGGGGAGGCGATTAGGCAGGTAAGAAATTAACCCCTTAAACAACTAACAGCCTTTTCGGCTAATTTTTTAATGGCTCCAGAACAGCTGAAGCTAGAATTTGGTTCGTTAGATTTTTGTTCATCTAATAATGGTTCATTTAATCCTTCGTTTATATTAGGGGAAGAAATTCTTTTATCCACAGATGAAGAAGTTCTTGTTGCCGCAATGTCTTGCTGTGCTAGCTGTTCTGTTTCCGCCGAGTCAGACGAATTTACTGCTTTTTTTCTCCATTTTACTGTACGCGGAGTAATCGGCATCGGAGGACTTGCAATTATATTTACCGGTAAAATTTCTTCTTCAAGTGAATTTTACCTATTCTGAGTTGTTGTTTTTTTAGTGGTAGGAGCTGGGGAATAGAATTCCTCTAACTCCACATTTATCTTTTTTCTTCCTCGGGCAAAGACCCAACATAAAAAACCTCACTATCTCTCGATTCGCTGCCATTTCCACTACCATTTCTCATAATTCCTAAACTCCAAAAATTTAATAAAAAACCAGAACTCAAGATCTGGGCAATAATGACTATTAACTAAAATCTAAACATTGGACAAATGCCCTTAAAGGTCATCGGCGTAATATTTAATATTGATTTAAATAGCACTTTAGCCTTAAATTGCGCGTTTTCATTCGTTCAGAACCTGAATTAACAATCGTAATGCAACAGAATAAATTCTACTTAGCTGACAAGCTCCCGCCTTACATATTCGCCGAAATTCACAAATTAAAGCTTGAGGCAGCTGAAAATGGTCTTGAAATTCTAGATTTTGGAATGGGAAACCCAGATTGTCCACCACCACAACATGTTAGTGATAAACTCTCGGAATTAACCAAAAACCCCAAACTTTACGGCTATTCCACTGTTGGTGGAATTAGCGATTTAAAAACCGCATTAGCCAAATATTACCAACGCCGTTTTGATGTTAAATTAAATCCAAAAACTGAATGTTTGGTCACTATTGGTGCCAAAGAAGGAATCGCCAGCATTGCCGCCGCCATTAGCGCGCCAGACGATTTTGTTTGTGTGGCTAATCCAGGATATCCAATCCATACTTTTGCCTTCATCATCGCCAAAAGTAATTTAATGCCAATTAAGGCCATTAATCCGCAAGATTTTCTGGAAAAATTTAAAGATTTCGTAATTGACACTGAAAATAATCGTCAAAAAAAGCCTATTGCCGTTATTGTTAATTACCCCAGCAACCCTACTTCACAAATTGTTGATTTAGATTTTTATCAAAATTTGGTCGATTTTTGCCGTCAAAAAGAAATTTACATCATTTCCGACATCGCCTACAGCGAAATTTATTTTGACGAAAAAACCAAGCCTCATTCAATTTTTGAAATTCAAGGCGCCAAAGAAATTGCCATTGAATTTTCTTCGGTTTCTAAAAGCTATTCAATGGCCGGCTTCCGCGTTGGTTTTGCCGTTGGAAATAAGGAATTAATCTCAGCTCTTTACAAAGTTAAATCTTACCTCGATTACGGATCTTTCGAACCTTTACAGTTGGCAGCAATAGACGCTCTTTCGCCAAAAAGTGACGAATATTTGAAAGAATTAAGAATAATTTATTTAAAACGCGCCCAGTATTTCGTCAAATTATTCAAAGAAGAATTAAATTGGAAAATTCCAATGCCTAAAGCCAGCATGTTTTTGTGGGGTAAGATTCCAGACCATTTATTTGACAAAACCAAAACAACAAGTTGTTTTGGTTTTTGCAAAGAATTAATTCTAAAATCAGGAGTTGTCTTCGCAGCAGGCTCAAGTTTTGGCTCAAATGGGGAAGGATATGTTAGAATTTCACTCATTCACGATAAAGAAGGAATGATAAACGCTGTTAGTAAAATTAAGAATCTGGTTAGTTAATGACAATAGAGTTTTCCATGCTAGAGAAATAAAAACAACCCGATTCTCCCAAAATTACAATTGAGAAGCGCATTATTCTTAGGCAAGTGAGTGAAAGAACGGGGCTCTTGAAAAAAGAAAATATAATTAATCAATCTTTGTTAGTTTAAATAAAATGAAAATCAATCCATCTTACAAAGTAATAACCGATCATCTTCGGTCTTCATCATTCATCATCGCTGATGGTGTTATGCCTTCCAATGAGGGTCGCGGTTATGTTTTACGCCGAATAATGCGCCGCGCCATGCGCCACATTCACAAATTAGGCTCTAAAAATCCAGTAATGCACCAGCTAGTTCCAGCTTTAATTGCTGAAATGGGTGAAGCTTTTCCAGAGTTAGTTCGCGCGCAGGCCACAATTATTGACACTTTAAAAACCGAAGAAGAAAGATTTCAAAAAACTCTTGGCGATGGAATGAAAATTTTAAGTGAAGAAATTGGAAAGATTGACTTAAAAACTAACAAATTTTCCGGAGAAATTGCCTTTAAACTTTACGACACTTACGGTTTTCCACTCGATTTAACGCAAGATATTCTCAAAGAAAAACAAATTGATGTTGATATTGAAGGTTTTAATTTGGCGATGGAGAAACAGAAAAAACGCAGTTCAGAAAATTGGACAGGAAGCGGTGAAGTCGCAGACAACAACATTTATTTCGAGTTGAAAAATAAATTACCAAAAACTCAGTTTTTGGGTTACAAATCTACCAAATCATCTGCCACAATTTTAAGTATTTTGCAAAATGGTGAAGAGGTTATGGAAGCTAAAGAAAGTGACAAGAATATTGAAATAATTCTTGATCAAACTCCTTTTTACGCAACTTCTGGTGGTCAAAAAGGTGATGATGGTAATTTAATTTTAAAGTCTGAATTTAAGGAAAATGCATTAATAAATTACTCTAATCTTGAAAATGTCATCGATGTTTTTGAAGCCAAAAAAGCAGCGGAAGATTTATTCATTCATCACGCCTTAGAAATTCGTGGAAAGTTTAAAGTTGGCGATGAAATAATTGCACTAGTAAACAATCGCAGTCGTCAATTTAGGTCTCAAAACCACTCGGCAACTCACCTTTTGCATTTTGTTTTAAAGCAAGTTCTCGGTTCTCACATTAGCCAAAAAGGTTCAAATGTTGATGATTCTGCCTTCACTTTCGACTTCAATCACAATAAGGCTTTAACTCAAGTAGAAGTGGACCAAATTGAAGATTTAGTCAATTTTCTTATTCGTCAAAACAGCCCAATTACTACCGAAATTTTACCAATTGAGCAGGCCAGAGAAAAAGGCGCCATGGCGCTTTTTGGTGAAAAATATGACGATGTAGTGCGAGTTTTACAAATTGGAGAATCCATTGAGCTTTGTGGCGGAACTCATGCCAAATCTACTGGAAATATTGGTGCTTTTAAAATTATTTCAGAAAAAGGAATTGCGGCTGGAATTAGAAGAATTGAAGCTAAAACCGGTTTTTTTGCGCTGGAATATTCAAGGCTTCAGGAAAGAAAATTACAGTCTTTAATTGAATCATTAAAAGTTAAACAGCAATTTGAAGAAGTTCAAATGCCTGCAAACGAATTTCACAACGCCAAAAAAGGCTTTGACCAATTAAGTTTTTTTAGCGATGAAAACATTGAAAATGAAGTTGTGAGCGCCGGAGAAATTGCCTCAATGAAAAATGCAGTAAATAAAATTTATCAGCTTGGCGAGGGTAAAATTGGTGAAATTAAAGTGCTTCAAAAGGAAGTTGATAAACTGAAAAAAGAGAAATTAGCTAATTCCAGTAATTTTTCTGTTCAAAAAATTGGTGAAATTAATTTCATTAATCATTTCTTTGAAGGCGCCAACGCCAAAGAAGTTCGCGATTTAGCCACCGAAACTAAGAATCAAAAAGATTACCAAGAAAACTCGATCATTCTCTTTTTTGGTTCTGAAAATGAAAAAGTTTCCGCAGTTTTGGCAATTAGCCAAAATTTAACTTCCAAGTTTCATGCTGGAAAAATAATCCCCCAAATTTCCGAAAAAATTGGCGGCAAAGGCGGTGGTGGAAAACCAGATTTAGCCATGTGTGGCGGTTCTAAACAAGACGGAATTGCAGTGGCAACAAACTTACTTAAAAATCTACTTTAATTACAATGGAAGCCAATTTGATCCTAATTTTTAATGTTCTCGGCGCCTGCCTCACTACATTAAGTTTTATTCCCCAAGCCATTAAAACCATCAAAACTAGAGAAACTTCAGGAATTTCTTTATTGATGTATTTCATGTTTGTGTTGGGCGTTTTATTTTGGGGAATATTCGGAGCTTTAATTCACAATTGGCCAATGATTATTGCCAATGGAATCACCTTCCTTCTGGCTGGAACGGTTTTATTCATTAAAGTCTCTAACTCTCTTTTTGGCCTTGAAAAGGAAAATTTTATTCTAGGAAAATTTTTTAAAAGAAAGAATTAATTAATATCCCGTTTCTGGATTAACTAATATTTTACTTGCTCCAAATAATGAAATATGTGTAATTAGCGCTCTTGCGGAATTCTGCACCACAAAACCCACCTTCCATTATCTCTTAAAATTAAAAATCAAAATCAAAATTAAATGCAATTAAATTTACAAAAACACAGAGAAGACCTATTATTTGCACCACTTGGCGGAGCCAGCGAAATTGGCATGAATGTCAATCTTTACCATCTTGATGGTAAGTGGATTATGGTCGATTGTGGCCTTGGATTTGCTCATGAAGTTCCTGGAGTAGACATGATCTGCGCCGATATTTCTTTCATTAAAGCTCGCAAAAAAGACTTGCTTGGAATTATCGTTACCCATATTCACGAAGATCATTTAGGTGCAATTCAGCATTTGTGGCAAGATCTTGGCGCCCCAGTTTATACTTCCAACTTTGCAGCTCATTTTTTAAGAGCAAAATTGCAAGAATATTCCTACGGTTCACAAGTTAAAATTAACATTATTAAGGAAGATCAAGAATTAAAACTTGGTTCTTTTAACATTGAATTTATCGGCCTAACTCACTCAGTTCCTGAAATGAACGCTTTGATGATTAAAACTCGTCACGGAAATGTTCTTCACAGTGGAGATTGGAAATTTGACCCAAGCCCAGTTGTAGGAAATATTTCTGAAAAAGAAAAAATTAAAGCTTACGGCGACAAAGGTGAAATTTTGGCTTTAGTTTGCGATTCGACCAACTCGCTTTCTCCCGGTCATTCTGGTTCAGAAGGTGAACTTTTTGAAAGCCTAAAATCTATTGTTAAAGATTGTAAACAATTAGTTGGAGTTACAACTTTTGCCTCTAACATTGCTCGCGTTTTTACCATTGTTAAAGTGGCCGAAGCTTGTGGCAGAAAGGTTTGTATGACTGGTTTTTCTCTTCAAAGACTGAAAGAAATTGCCATTACAACTGGATATTTCAAAGATCTTCCGCCCTTTCTTTCTGACAAAGAATTAAAATATCATGCACCTTCAGAAGTTTTAATCATTTCTACTGGTTGCCAAGGAGAATCCAACGCGGGAACAATGAAAATTGCCACCGGAAAACATCCAACCATTAAATTTAAGGCGGGAGATACCGTAATTTTCTCTTCTAAAATTATTCCTGGGAATGAAAAATCAATTTTTGGTTTGTTTAATTTATTTGCCAAAAGAAAAATTGAAGTTATTACCGAAAAAGATCATTTCGTTCATGTTTCTGGCCATCCCAACCAAGATGAACTTAAAGAAATGTACGATCTTGCCAAGCCTCAAATTGCGATTCCTGTTCACGGAGAATTCGTTCATTTAAGACAGCATAGCTTTTTAACTAAAGAATGGGGAGTTCCTCAGGCAATTCCTGTTCAAAATGGTTCTGTTGTTAAGCTTTCTAAAAATGAAGAAAGTAAAATGATCGGCGAAGTTCCAACCGGATATTTCGGGATTGACGGTAAACAAATCATTCCTTTGGAAGGTGAAATCATTAAAACCAGATACAAACTTCAAAATGCTGGAATTGTTATAACCTCAATTGTTATTAATGGTAATAGCGGTGAAATTGTGGGTAATGTCGATATTTTAACTCCCGGTTCAATTGATTTTTCTAAAGATCAAAAAACCTTAGATTTACTTAAGCAAGATGTGCGAATTGCCGTTAAAAGCAGTTCAAAAGGCTTATTTAAAGGTAAAAGTTTTAAAGATAAAATTTTTGGAAAAGAAAAAAGCCAAAGCAGTAAATCTAACAACAAAACCATTGAGTCAATTACCAAGGCAATTAGAAATAAATTGAGAAAAAATATCGGTGATTTAACCGGTAAAAGACCAATGATTGAAGTGATTGTTAAAATAATCTAGATTCTGTGATAAGGGTGATTATTAATAATGCTGTAAGCGCGGTAAATTTGCTCAATTAAAAAACTGCGGACCATCATGTGTGGGAAAGTCATTTTACTAAATGAAATTAGTAAACTGGCTTTCTTCTTTAAATCCGCGCTTAATCCATCAGCTCCGCCAATAATAAAAGCCAAATTACTATCTCCACAATTACCAAACTTTTCAAGTTTCTGGGAAAATTTAACACTGGAAAATTCCTCTCCTTTTTCATCTAAAGCAATTATTTTTGCGCCATTTGGCACTGCGTTTAAAAGAGTTTCTGCTTCTTTAGCCTTTAAAACCTCACCTTTTAAGTTTCCTTTTACTTCTAGCTCTTTCAATTCCACTTTCCAGGGCAAGCGTTTTTGATATTTTGAGAATAATTCTAAATTAGGATCATTTTTAGAAAATTTACCGATGGAAATTATTGTGATTTTCATTTGTGTTTAGTTTAGTGAAAATTAATAATGCAAAATCCATTTAATAAATCTAATTAAAAATGAATCATTCAATTACAAAAGCCATTTATCCTGGAACTTTTGACCCCATTACTTTTGGCCATTTAGACATTATTAAGCGAACTTTAAAAATTGTCGATCACCTAGTTATTGGAGTTGCTAAGGACACTTCCAAAAGCCCAATTTTTTCAGTTCAGCAAAGAATTAAATTAATTGAAGAAGACATAAAGAATCTCGACCCAAATAAAACCGTGGAAGTTGTTGGTTTTGAAGGTTTGTTGATTAATTTTGCTAAGGAAAAACAATCTAACATCATTATTCGTGGCCTTAGAGCTGTTTCTGATTTTGAATATGAATTTCAAATGTCTGGAATGAATTCTAAGCTTAATTCTGAAATTCAAACTATTTTTCTTCCAGCATCAGAATCTAACCATTTTATTGCTTCAAAATTGGTTAAAGAAGTTGCCAGATTAGGTGGAGATGTTTCAGGATTTGTTTCAAAGAATGTTGAGCAAGAGTTGAATAAAATTTTACAAAAATGAGTAAAATAATCTGGGTTTTAAAAGATGATCGTGCTGGAAATTATTCTCAAGCTCTTGGTCTTGCAGAGGCTATTTGGAGGAAATTGCCAGAAAGTAAAATTAAAATCAAAGAAATTAATTACAATTTTTGGGCAAAAATACCCAATTTTCTAAAAATTAATGGATTATTGGGAATTAAATCATCTTCCAAGTTTGAACTGTTCAATCAAAAATCTAAACCTGACATCATCATTTCTGCCGGCAGAAAAACCGCTCCCCTTTGTGCTTTCCTAAAAAAATATTACCAAGCTTTTACAATTCAAATAATGCACCCAAATTTGAATTTTAAAAAGTTCAATTTAGTGGCCTTACCAGATCATGACAGAAAGAATGATGCAAAAAATGTCATCAGAATTTTAGGATCATTAACCCGAATTAAAGAAGATTTGCTTAAGGAGGAATATGAAAAATTCTCCGATATCTTAGAAACTAACCTAAAGCCTAGAATTTCTTTATTGGTTGGCGGATCTTCTAAAACAAGGAAATTTACTACTCAAACCGCTAAAAACTTAGGAAAAATGGTTAGTAAAATATCCTCTAATTTAAATGGTCATTTATTTATTTTTGATAGTAGAAGAACCGGTAATGAAATTAGTGAAATTTTAGATCAGAATTTAATTGGAAATTTTTCTAAGACTTTTTTCAAATGGCAAGAATGTCAGGAAATCAACCCTTATTTTGCAGCTCTTTATTCGTCTGATTTAATTATTGCCACTGGTGATTCCATTACAATGTGCTGCGAGATTTGTTCTCTTGGAAAGTCAATTTATATCTTTGATTCACCAGAAATTTGTTCTTTAAAACATCGAAAATTCTTAAATAATTTGTTTGAGAAGGGATTTGCAAAAAAATTAGATGGAAAATTAGATGGAAAATTAGATGGAAAAACGCTAGTCTTTGCTAACTCGAAGAAGTTAGCTGAATCTCAAAGATTAGCTGATGTAATTATAAAACAAATTTAAGGCGATTTTTGCGAAAATTATTTTCTTTAATTCAATCTAAATATCTAAAAACCACTTTAGGCAGGTCGTTATTGCTATTGCTCCTCCTATTCTCCTATTCTTCTTGTAGTAATGAGGGATGTATTGAGGCTGAAAATTTTGGAGAATATGAGCAAGAAGTATTAACTATCCAAGCTAACGCTCAGAGCCAGAGTTGCGAATATATTTCTGGAAAACCAGTTAGCGACTATTCTCAAGGTTCCGGACTAACATCTTGCTTTACCATGGGAACTGTTAGCGTTACAGATACAAGCGGTACGGTTTACTCCAATGAGGATAGTAAGGGTTGTGACGGTTTTGATGAGAATAGTACTGCTCAAAGAATTTGTATTGAAGAATGTAGAATAGTTTGTGCTAATAATTCTAGTGCAACATCGGGAGGTTCTGAACCATATTGGACTTCAACTACAAGACGAATTCCCGGCAGAAATTCTGGAATAACCATAAGTCCCGAGTCTAAAATTCGTATTAAAGCCTTTGGAAATATTGTTCTTGGTGGAGGAATATTAAATAATATATTCGCATTTAGCACCGACAACACTCAACATTCTAGAGAGCTTGGTTTTGATAATAAATTTCTTGATTTAACGCAGGGCATATCAAAACAAGTCCAATTCAGTGGGTCTTGGACAGACCCCACCAACAGCGCCATAAAATATGGTGGAGATGTGGATATTGTTTCCCAAAGATCTGATGTTGTTAACGGCGCTAAAAGACTCGCCGCATTCATAACTCCTCATCCATTAGGTTACAGCTTTGATAAAGATGCTTCATTCGAACAATTAGGAACCACAGGAACCCCCCTTTTTGCTGATGACAGGTTGTGGGCTTGTAGTTACTCAGGGTCTGTTGATAAGACACAATCTTCATGCAACAGCCTAACCTACAATACTGCCAGTGGCTACCCATCAACCGACAACACAATAGCTCAGTCCTATTATGCGATTGATTCGAGAATTAAAATGAATAATTTAGGTAGTATTGGGGGGATGATTAGGTGGGAATTAGATGGTTTAACACCTTTTTCAAGTGACCCCTTCGCAAGTAGTGGTGCGGTTTGTAGCCCAACTTGTAGCTCACTTCCCGGCCCTACATTAGGTGCGATAGTTGGAGATATTTCAACGGCGGCAATTTCAATTACCAACAATGAAACTTACGCCGTTAAAATTAGCTTTAAAAGCCTGTTATCCACAAATGCTTGTGACTTAACATCATCATCTCCACTGGTAGCAACTGTAAAGGATAGCGGCAATAATATTCTTAATAATCACAACATTGAAACAAATAATTCTGGTTGGAGCAGTAATTACATCTCTCTAGAATCGGGAGATTCAATTACCATATCCTCCAATGACACCAATGCTGGCGGCACAACTAATTGTGGAACGGTAACAGCTTATCGTCGTGACAAAATTCATGATATTAAAATCGATAAATCCGGATTTGTCAGCTTTACTTCTATTGGACAAGGTTCTTCTGCGGCTAGTTTTGGTGGTCAAAGCTGTGTTCTGAAGGGAAGAGTCATTAATCCTTTGGGAGATAGAATCTCTGGCGTTAATAATGAATTTTACGAATATGAGTCTTTTTCCACATCTACATCTGATCCTTTAAGAAATTTATCAATACCAGTATCAAGTAATCCACAAAAAACATGGTCTAGTACAATTTATGTTAGGAGAGGACAAATTCTTCGTTTTGATCCATCAAGCTGGGAAGGCGAGTGGACAGCAACCAGCGGCTTGAATAGGCGGTGCGGTGTTGGTATGGCTATGAAAGTTGGTGGTTATGATTTTACAAATCAAATAATTCTCGATAAGCCAGCTTTTCTGTGTCGAGGAGTTGCTCCAGAAAATGTTGATAATCCAAATTGTATAATTCAATTTAATTCGAATGGGACAAAATTTTGTAAAGAATATTCTGCAGATTGTGGATATAATGCAGCTTTTGATTCTCCATATTTAGACAGTGCATTTTGTCCAATTGAAAGTTGTCAATCTACCTATGATGCTGACACATGCGACCAAATTACTCCATCCGTCACATCAGTAACTTGTAGCTCTTGCTTATCCGCCCAAAACAGAGATACCCCAACATCAACCACAATTGCTGTTGATGTGGACCAATGTTACAATTTAGAAAATTATGAAGGAAAAGTTAGTAAAATTTCTGCAGCCACAGGAATTTCAGATTCTGATTTGGCGGATGATTCTAAATATAAAGGAGCTGTAAGGCTGGAGACATTTAACGGTTCATATGGTAATTTTTCTAGTTTTTCAAAAACCGGCTCGAAAGAAGGAGCTGCCTACAATAACAACATAATTTATCAATCAAGATATCCTATAATGCCTGAAATTAGTGGCAGAGCATCATTCTTAATTTTAAAAGGCGATTCGTTTGATAATATTGTCACCAGCAACAGCGCATCATATAACGGAGTAAATGGCTACAAAGTAGATTTATCTGGAAGGCAAGAATTTAAGAACGGTCAATGGTTAGAAGCAATATTATGCCTAGAAGAGGACAACACTAGTGTAAATTGCTCTTCTGATACTATACCAATTCAAATTGGTAACCAGCCAAACATAGTTAAAATTAAAAACCCAACCACAACAGCTCAAGATCCGGAAATAGAGAGCTATTATAAATTTGATGAAAGTGGAGATCTAATAAGATTTAACAATTCTAATTCATCCGCAGGCATCAATCCAAATTCTGCCCTTGAATTTGAAACATTTGATGGAGATAAATTCTATCGCCATAACCATGGCAGTAGTAGTCAGTGGGGATCTTGTAATCTTGATGCAACTTCAAATATAACTTTAAGTGCTAATACTGATTGTGGAGGCATAGGTTCAAATTGCGGTTTTATAGCTCGTAGTTCAAATTATATCGATGATTCCTCTACATCAAAATTGAACCAAGGACTTATTTGTGCAGACGTTACTAGTTGTAATGGAGAGTTCTATTGTTCTAGTGGAGATAAATTAAGAATTAGTTTCAAAATCAAAGATCCAGAAATAGGAAATTGCGCAATAAATGCTCCAAACCTAGTAAATTCTTGCTCTGGAACTGCATGTGATGGAGTTATAACAGATAACGACTTTTTCGAAAGTGCTATTGTGGGCAATAGTGGTCAAATATGTACGACGTCAATAGGTTCGGGATCAAGTGATTGCAAAAAACAATATTATTGTGCCAATACATATCACAATAATAGTGGAAGTTACCAAGTTATTGTTCAGGTTGAAAATGATAATTATAAATTCTCTGGCATTGTTGACCAAGTTGTTTCTCCAGTAATTGAAATAATGGACGGAGACCCAAATAGTGCAACAGAAGCAGGTAAAATCGGGCAAGCCGAAAGAATATATAAGCAAGTTACCAGTGATGCAAGATTTCAAGCAATCATCCAAATATCCGTCATTTTAATGATTACCTTTTATGGAGTCGGATATTTAATGGGCGTAAGTGAGTTCTCTCAAGGAGAAATCATTACCAGAATCATTAAAATTGGCATAGTATATCTATTTATCAGTCCAGGTGGATGGGAGTGGTTTGACGCATTATTTGTCAACTTCTTCAAAGAGGGTTCCAATTATCTAACATTCTTAATGGCTAGCTCATTTGATCAATCGCCTGAATTAAGCTCAGCCATTGCCAGTGGTGATTATAGTGACAAAGCCATATTATTCAGCAGTGTTGATAAGGTTCTAGGTCTAATATTCTCTGATCCAACTCTAATAAAAATCCAAGCCTTGCTCTTCGCAAGTCTTTTTGGTCCGGTATATCTCTACATAGTTGGCATGAGTATTTTACTCTACATATATGCGGTTGCTAACGCCGTCTTACTTTATCTAACTGCGCAAGTCTTTATTTCAATTTTATTCATATTGGGGCCAATATTCTTTATCATGCTCCTATTTAATCAAACCAAAGAAACCTTCGATAAATGGCTTTCTGAATTAATCGGTTTTTCATTGCAGCAAGTCTTCCTATTAACAACCTTGGCATTCTTCAATATGATGATGTATGAGGTAATAAAAATGTCACTTGGATATAGAGTCTGTTGGGATGAAGTGTGGGTAATTGATATGGGAATAAGCAGAATAAGCCTATTATCTTTCTGGACATTACCTTCCCTACCCTCATCTATGGGATCTCAAGGGGAAATGGGTAATATTGGGAATCCAGAAGGAATTCCATCCTTATTTTCAATTTTATTTATATGGATTATTGCCTCAATAATGCACAGTTTTGTTGGTTTTATAACCGATCTTGCAGCGGCTATTGGTGGCTCAATTAGGGCTAGTCAGCTATCCGGAGGAATTAAATCGGCAGCAGAAGGAACACTTAAAAATGCTAAAGGAGCTATTGGAGGTAAATTAAGTGGAGTGACACAATCTGTTGATAGAGCATTATTCAATTCTGGTAAAAAAGCTGAAAAAAGCAAAAAAGAAGCAAAAGAACAATATGCGAAAGAAGATTCACAAAGAAAAGAAATGAATAAAGCTGGTGATAAAGCGGTAGATAAATTTAAAAATTCGACAGCAGGAATTAAACAATTATCAGGAGCTAAAACTGGCGCAGATCAGAAAAAAATACTGCAGGGTGTAAAAGATAATGCAAAACTAGGAAAAGGACTTTCTCTTGGCCTATCTGCCGATGGTGCAAAACAAATCATGACTGAAAGGAGTAGATTAGCAAGCGCGACTTTGAGTGAGTTGGGAAGTAATAAAATTAAAAGTAAATATGATTCATACATGTCACCAGACAAGGCCAACTCCAAAATTACTGGAAGCCAATTAAAAGAATCTATGAAAGGAGCTAGTAATGAAGATAGATCAAATATCGGTAGTGCTATAAAAAATAAAGATCTAAATGTTAGTGTTGGCTTAAAAGACAGAATGGCACATAGCCTAAGTAAAGCACCAGGAGCTGCTTATAGAGGCTCAAAAAGCGTTGGAAGTGCCGTAACTGATCCAATGCGCGTAGCCAGAGGAATTCAATACGGAGCAAATAGAGCTATTTCATCCCCTGGGAATGCATTTACTTCCGCAAGATCAGCTCCAGGTAAAGCATGGAGTGCTGCAAAATCAGTAACTAAAGATCATAGAAATGAAGGCCATTCAACCCCATATAATTTAGCAAATAACACCCTAAATAACACAAGGAGAACAATGGGATCAGCAATAAACAAAGGAAGCTACGCCTCAAAATCATTAGAAAGAGCCAGAAAATCCAATGTTGATAAGTTTGTAAGTGATGTTACAAAACCTAATGATTAAAACTCAACTCTTACTTAATTTTAATAAAATATTGAAATTATTAAGCGGGTTTTTATAATTCGCGCCCTTGAAATTCGATCATCTATTTTAAAATTACCTTATGAACTCTAATTCACTAGATCAAGACGCTCTTTTTAGTAGTAATCTTACTTTTATCCAAGAGCTATTTTCTCAATATTTGAATGATAAAAAATCCGTCGACCCCGCTTGGCAAGAATTTTTTACAGACAATTTTGATAATTTAAACGACACTCTTAACGATCAAAAGGGAGCTAGTTGGGCAAAGCGCGATTCACAAGTTGTTGGGTCGGAAAATTTTGACATTTCATCATTTTCCAAAGAGGAAAAGAAAATTGATTCAAAAAAATCTGCAGCCGCAGCAGTCAAAAATGAAACTCTTCTTTCAATTAAAACCGCTAATTTAATTTTAGCTTATAAAAGATTCGGCCATTTAAATGCCAATCTTGATCCTTTAGAGCTTCAACCTCAAAGAATAATTTCTGAATTAAGTCTCGAATTTCATCAAATTGAAAAACAAGATTTATCAAAAGAAGTTGAATTAGGCGGTCTTTTGGGTCTTAAAAAAGCCAAAATCTCCGATGTAGTTTCCAAATTAAATCAAATTTACAAAGGAACCATAGGCTCTCAATTCAGCTATTTAAACGATTCTAATGTTAAAAATTGGCTAGAAAATGAAGTTGAAAATTCAGTTCTAAAACCACTTGCCAAAGAAGAAAAAATCAAAATATTAAAAGAAATTATTCGTACCGAAAAATTCGAACAATTCTTACATAAAAGATTCCCCGGCGCCAAAAGATTCTCAGTTGAAGGTGGAGACTCCTCAATTGCTGCAGTTGAAAAAGTAATTGATTTTGCTGCCAAAGACGGTGTTAAAAAAATATTCCTAGGAATGGCTCATAGAGGTCGCCTAAATGTTCTAACGGGAGTGATGGCAAAGCCTTACAATCAGCTTTTTGCTGAATTCAAAGGAGCTCCAGGAATTTCTTCCAAAGTAACTGCATCTGGCGATGTTAAATATCACATGGGATATTCTTCATCTCGTGAAATTGAAGGCAATAAAATTGATCTTTCACTAGCTTTTAACCCTTCTCATCTAGAAGTTGTTAACCCGGTTATTGCTGGAAGAACCAGAGCTGCTCAAGATTTATTCCAAGATGAAAATCGCAAAATTGCTCTTCCCCTATTAATTCACGGAGACGCCGCATTTGCAGGACAAGGCAGTGTTGCTGAAACCTTAATGATGAGTGGAATTGCTGGATATGACGTTGGTGGAATTTTACACATCATAACTAATAACCAAATTGGCTTTACCGCCAACCCAACAGATTCACGAAGCACAATTTATGCTTCCGACCTAGCCAAAGCAATTGACGCACCAATTTTCCACGTCAATGGTGACGATGTTGAAGCAGTAGTTAGGGTTGCTGGAATCATTACAAAATATCGTCAAATTTTCAAAAAAGACATCGTAATGGATTTAATCTGTTATCGCAGATACGGCCATAATGAAGGTGATGAACCGATGTACACGCAACCTGTGATGTATAGCAAAATTAAACAACATCCAACTTTAGAAAAAATCTATTCCCAGCAATTAATTAGTGAAGGAATAATTTCTACAGAAGAATATGAAAAATTAGTCGAAGATTTTCAAGAAAAATTAAACAAAGAGTTCGATCTTGCAGAAAAATATGAGGCTGATCCAAAAGGAGATTGGTTAAAAGGCGACTGGAAACACATTAAAGCTTCCGATAATTCCCTCCCAAAAACCAAAGTTAGCAGTAAAAAACTAAAAGAATTAGCTGTCAAAATTAATAATGTTCCAGATGATTTTCCTGCCAATAAAAAAATCGTTGCTCAATTAAAAGCTCGCGAAGTTGCAATTGAAAAAGGTGAAAATATCGATTGGGGAAATGGTGAATCTCTAGCTTTTGCCTCGCTTCTTGATGAAGGATTTCCAGTTAGAATTACAGGACAAGATTCAGGTCGCGGAACCTTCTCTCACAGACACTCTGTTTTGCATGGCACAGCTGGCGAAGAATATTTACCTTTAAATAATGTCAGTCAAAAAGCTAAATATGAAGTTCATGACAGCTTTCTTTCAGAATTAGCAGTTCTTGGTTTTGAATATGGATATTCTTTAACTTGCCCAGACACATTAACAATATGGGAAGCCCAATTTGGCGATTTCGCTAATGGAGCCCAAATGATTTTTGATCAATTTATCGCTTCCAGTGAAGTTAAGTGGCTGAGAAAATCTGGCCTAGTTTGCCTTCTTCCACATGGATTTGAAGGTCAAGGACCAGAACATTCCTCGGCAAAATTAGAACGCTTTTTACAGCTTTGTGCTGATAACAATATGCGTGTTTGTAACATCACTAATCCCGCTAACTTCTTCCACGCCCTACGTCGTCAAATTCACTCTGGTGACCGCAAGCCGTTAATCGTAATGTCGCCAAAATCATTACTTCGTAATAAAATGGCAGTTTCAAAATTGAAAGATTTTGAAGGTGAATTTAAAACTGTAATTGGTGAAACCGAGAAATTAGTTGTGGATGATAAAATCAAAAAAGTGGTTTTATGTTCTGGTAAAATTTACTACGAACTTTTGCAAAATAGATCCGAGAAAGAAATTAAAGATATTGTTCTAATTAGAGTTGAGCAGCTTTATCCTTTCCCAGAAGAAGAAATTGCATTAGAGCTTAAAAAATACAAAAATGCGCAAATTGTTTGGTGTCAAGAAGAGCCAAAGAATATGGCCTCATGGCATTTTATCAATGAATTTATTGAAGATACTTTAATTAAAATAAAACATAAAAATTCTAGACCAAAATATGTCGGCAGAGTCGCTTGCGCTTCTCCTGCAACTGGATATATGAGTTATCATCTTCGTGAACAAAAAGCATTAATCGAAACAGCCTTAAATTAATATAAAACTTTAAAAAAACTAAAAATTATGACTATTGAAATCAAAGTTCCAGCTCTTGGAGAATCAGTTAGCGAAGCAGGAATTGCTAAACTTTACAAACAAGTCGGAGACTCTATCGCCGCTGATGAATTATTAGTTGAGCTAGAGACAGATAAAGTAACTTTAGAAGTAAATGCACCAAAAGCTGGTGTAATAACCTCTCTTAACGTTGCTGAAGGTGATAATGTGGTAGTTGGTGATCTAATCGCTAGCATGACAGAAGGCGGAAGCGCTGCTACAAAAACCGAAGCTCCAAAAGCTGCAGAGCAAGCTCCACAAAAATCTAATGCTCCATCTTCAAATAAAAGCAATCAGCATCTTTCCCCCGCTCCACAAAGATTAGTTTCTGAAAATAACCTAAACCCAGCTTCAATTAACGGAACTGGCAAAGATGGCAGAGTTACTAAAGGTGATGTTCTAAGTAATATCGCTTCAGGAGCAGCTGTTGCTGCAAAACCAGTTGCATCATTTGGTGAAAAACCAGTTGAAAGAGTTAGAATGTCAAAACTTCGTAAAATAGTTGCTGCCAGACTAAAAGAATCTCAAAACACTGCTGCAATTCTAACCACTTTCAACGAAGTGGATATGACTAATGTAATGGCACTTAGATCTGAATATAAAGAAGCTTTTGAGAAAAAACATAAAACCAAACTTGGATTTATGTCCTTCTTTGTTAAAGCAACAATTGCCGCTTTAAAAGAAATTCCAGCAGTTAATGCTGAAATTGATGGCGACGAAATTGTTTATAAAAACTTCTACGATCTAGGAATCGCCGTTGGCTCACCTCAAGGTTTAGTAGTTCCAGTTTTAAGGGAGGCTGACAAATTAAATTTAGCACAAATTGAAGGCGGAATTAAAGGATTGGGACTTAAAGCTAGAGACGGAAAACTTGCAATTTCTGACTTAATGGGCGCATCTTTCACAATTTCTAATGGCGGAGTTTATGGCTCATTAATGTCTACTCCAATCATTAATCCTCCACAATCAGGAATTTTAGGAATGCATAAAATCCAAGAACGCCCAATGGTTATTAAAGGAGAAATCAAAATTCGTCCAATGATGTATTTAGCCCTTTCTTACGATCACAGAATTATTGATGGAAAAGAAGCGGTTACTTTCTTGGTTAGAATTAAAGAATTACTTGAAGATCCAAGAAGGTTACTTCTAGATCTATAGTTTAATTAACATTATGGTTGAACATAAAGTAATTATTTATCAAGAAAGTTTGCTTGGTAATATCCTATCATTTTTCACTGGTGGGCTTGTTGCTGGCGCAAAAACTAATCCCATTGAATTTACCAAGTTGCTCAACAGTCACGCAAAAGAAGGTTGGGAAGTTGTAGCGATGGATAGGGAATCTAGAAGAGCATTACTTATTTTTAAAAGAGAGGCATTCGTTATAATCTTAAAAAGAAATAAATCCTAAAGATGGTCACTGGAAATAAGCTTAATTTTACCAAAAAAATTGGCTTTACTACTGCTGCAATAATTATAATTGCCAATATAATTCTCTGGATCTCTCTTTTTTGGCTTAATGAAGATTTTTTATCATCTAGAACATATATCAAGATTGTTATCACAAGCGTTGCTCTTTCCTTATTATCTTTAGTAATAAGCGGTCTTGCTAGCTATTTAGAGGAAGAAAATTTACTAAGGAAGGATAAATTTATTAATTAGTCTTTTTACTATTTTTCTTCAGCAAAGAGAAATTGAGAAAGCTTTTCAGTAAAGTTTCAGAATCAAAATTACTATTTTTGCATTTCACTTCTAGTTCCTGTAATTTTATCAAAAGATTATTTAAAGAATTATTACCCCACATTCTTAAGTGTTTTTTGAAAGAATCTTGTTGTTTAAAGAAAATATTCTGAATTTTCATTTCCAAATCCATACTTCCTCCATTCTCCACATTCGATTTTACCAAAAGCAATTTATTCAAATAGGTTGATAACATTCTAATAATGGCAATTGGCGAGGTTTTTTCAGCGAATAATTTTTCCAGAAAAAAATTAACTTTTTCAGGGTTTTTATTGGCAAATTCAGCAATCAGTTGAAAAGAAGAAATTTCCGCAATATCGGCGATATTCTTTTGTGCAATTTCGGAGTTAATATGTTTCTCATCACCCATAAAAAGTACCAGCTTCTCAATTTCATTTAAAATTACCTGACGATTTTTGCCAAATTTATTTAAAATCATCAAAATCACATCATTATCAAAAGTGCATCCTTGCTCTTTAAATTTTTCACGAATTATGTTTTGAATAGTGGAATCATCATCTTCATAACAGGCAATTGAGACAATATAAGGGTTGTTTTGGGCAAATTTACGCAAAGATGATTTGGCATCTAGATCTCCAGCTGTAATTAAAATAAAATTGTCACCAGCAGGTTCAAAATCTTCACTCTTTTTAGGTTTGTCGAAAATCATCTTCAGGCTTTCAGTGATTTTATTTTTGCCATCAACCATAATCAATTTTCTACCGCCCAGCATTGACATAGAGGCGAACTCATCAGCAATTATTCCCTTATCCTCATCAATCCTTCCTTCGCTTAATTGCGTAACTAAGAAGGGATCCTTTAAGTTGGAAACAATTAAATTGGCAATTTTTTTGGAGCGAATTGAAACTAGGCCAGATTCTGGACCATAAATTAAGGCCGCAAAAATTTCCTTATTATTTGCAATATTATTAATGAAAGATTCGGCTTGGTAAGGTTTTATTTGCATTGACTAGGAACAATATAAAGTAATAATTTGGCGTGATAGTAATCATTAATTTAAAGGAATGAAAGCAGAAATAAAATCATTAATTGAAGATATTAAAGAATCTCTAACATTAATAGCGGGGTGTCTTTGACACGGAGTCTTTAACCAATAAATTAAAAGATTTAAATAAGGAAATTGAGCATATTGACTGGAAAGACAATGAAAAAGCCAGCTCTTTGATGCAGGAAAAAACCGCAATTGAGAATAGTCTGAATAGTTTTTTATCTTTAAAACAAGATTTTGAAGATAATGTAGAATTGCTAGAAATTTCTGAAGAAGAAGGCGACCAAAAACTAATCGATGAAATTGAGAATAATCTCAAAAAAGCCCAAATTCAGGCCGACAAAAGAAAAATAGAATCTTTATTTTCTGGAGATGCTGATGCCAATGATTGTTTCATTGAGATTAATTCTGGAGTAGGTGGAAGTGATGCTTGTGATTTTGCTTTAATGCTAATGCGAATGTATTCTCGCTGGGCAGAAAACCATAATTTTAAAGTTGAAATTGTTAATTCATTAGATGGTGATGAAGCGGGAATTAAATCTGCAACCATTAAAATTTCTGGCCACAATGCCTTTGGGTGGTCTAGAAGTGAGGGTGGAATTCACCGCTTGGTTCGAATCTCTCCTTTTAACTCTGCTGGAAAAAGACAAACTAGTTTTGCCAGTGTTTGGGTCTATCCGATTGTTGATGATGATATCAACATAGAAATTCAAGATAAGGAACTAAGGATTGATACATATCGAGCTTCTGGAGCTGGTGGACAGCATGTTAACAAAACTGATTCTGCTGTTCGCATAACTCATCTTCCAACTAATATTGCGGTTTGCTGTCAATCTGACCGCTCTCAAATTCGCAATAGAGCCGAGGCAATGAGAATGTTAAAATCTAGGCTTTATGAATTAGAAATTAGAAAAAGAGAAGAAGAACAATCAAAAATTAATGCCGGAAAAACTAATAATGGCTGGGGTCATCAAATTAGATCATATGTAATGCATCCATATCAAATGGTTAAAGATTTAAGAACAGGATATGAAGTTGGAAATTATCAATCAGTTTTAGATGGTAATCTGGACGGATTTATTGTGGCAACACTTTCTAATGCCGGGCCTAAATCTTAAAAAGATATTTACAAACTAAAAATTAGGCGTAAAAAAACCGCAAATCAATAAAATGATTTGCGGTTTTTTTAGAATGTGGGGCTAACTATTTAACGTTGCTAACTTTTCTTGTTCTAACTTTAACTTCATCAAAATTACCTTTTCTGATTAAAGCTTTGATGATTTTATTGCGAATTCTGATTCCAGCTTCAGTTAATTTGTTAAAGCGACAATTAACTAAGAAATTATCGATATTTCCAAATTTATTTACAGTTCTAAGTGTAGAAGCAGCAACTCTTAAGTTTACTTTAACTCCCAAAGCATCACTTGGAAAAGAGTTCTGACAAAGATTCGGTAAAAATCTTCTTTTAGTTTTTCTGTTTGAGTGAGAAACATTGTTTCCACTAACAACACCAACAGCGGCCATTAAATCACATCTTCTAGACATAGTAAATTTTAAAAATAGTTAAGACAAAAAAACCTTGGTCATCTTTAAAGTGACCAAGGCGGAAAAATAATATTTTATGATTCGGTTAGTTTTTATGATCCACAATCAACAGCGTCTCCACCAGCAATGGCAGCAACAATTGTTGGAGCACCAAACATGGCGGCAATACCAGCGGTAACACCAATCATCAAACCCCAAGAGATTTTACCGGTAAAGAAACCAATACCAACTGAAATAATAGCGAAAGCAGCAAAAGCTTTACCACCATTACCAGTTACAATTTTAAGAGCGTTACACATAGTTGTAACAAAAGCATTATCATTAGCGTCTCCAGCAACTAACCAACTACAATTAGTAGCTTTACAATTAGTTTCGGTAGTAATAGTGGAGCACGCTTTTAGTGCGGTTGGAGCATCACAATAACCATCAGTACCAGCATCATCAATACAACCAACAGAGGTGCAAGTGTACGATGCGGTGGAAATATTTGTACAGTTGCTAATGGTGTTGCCACTACAGCTAGCAGCGTTGGCATTAAAAGAGACTGACATTAGTAACAAAAAAGATAGAGAGAGAAATATTTTCTTCATAATTTTTTTAGAAATTCAGATTAAAATAACAAATTAACTTTCAATAGTGACACTGGAAAAATATTTTGCAAGCTAATATTGGCTTAATATAAAGGCTTTCAGTGCTTGTAATTAGCTTGGCGTTATCATATTTCTCTTAGTGGAAAAATAAAGAAATTGCCGTTTTATAATCAACTTCTTTTCTGTCTGCAGATTTACGATTTTTTATCTCTACCAAGCCTTTTTCGGCTAGTTTAGGTCCAATAACAATTTGATTCGGAATGCCAATTAGGTCCATATTAGCAAATTTTTGTCCTGCACCATTTTTGGTTTCGTCATATAGAATTTCGATATTCTTTTCACCAAATTCTTGATAAATTTCATTGCAGATTCTATCACAATTCTCATTTCCTGGTTTCAAATTTATTAACCCAACTTGAAATGGAGCCACTGAATCTGGCCAAATAATTCCTTTTTCATCAAAATTAGATTCAATAATTGCTGCTACTAGCCTTGAAACACCAATTCCGTAAGAACCCATCTGTGGAAAAACTGCCTTACCATTTTGGTCAGTAACACTAGCTTTCATCGCGCGCGAATATTTATCGCCAAAGTGAAAAATATGACCAATTTCAATTCCTCTTTTAGAAGCAACTTGTGTTAATGGAATTGGACATTTATCTGGGTTATGCATTTCATCAGCTGCCGCGTAAAGGCTTTGCATTTCCTTAATATCAATTTCCTTGGATTTTCTAAGTTCATCAAATTTTTTATCATAAAAAACTTCACTTTCGCCAGTGCTGGCTAAAATGTGAAATTCATGTGACAAATCACCACCAATTGCTCCAGTATCGGCCTTCACCGCAACAGCATCTAAGCCCATTTTTTTAAAAATTTTAAAATAGGTTTCATACATTAAATTATATGATTTTTTAGCAGACTCATAATCAACATCAAATGAATAGCCGTCTTTCATTAAAAATTCACGGCCACGCATAACTCCAAATCGAGGTCGGATTTCATCACGAAATTTCCACTGAATTTGGTAAATATTTTTTGGTAAATCTTTGTAGCTGGTGATATTCTTTCTAAAAATATCAGTAACGATCTCTTCGTGAGTTGGGCCATAAAGTAAATCACGATTATGGCGATCTTTAATTCGCAGCATTTCTTTGCCATAATCATCATATCTGCCTGATTCCAGCCATAATTCCGCAGGTTGAATTGTTGGCATTAGCACTTCCAAACATCCCGCTTTATCAATTTCTTTGCGAATAATATTTTCCACTTTCCTCAAAACTTTAAGTCCAAGCGGTAACCAAGAATAAATTCCTGAATTAACTTGTCGAATCATTCCAGCGCGAATCATCAATTGGTGTGAAACAATTTTAGCGTCAATTGGATTTTCTTTTTTTGTTGGAAGAAAGTATTTTGATAATTTCATAATTTATCTATGAGTTATAAATTTTTGAAGCTCTTGCTTCAAAGGCGTCAATCATTTTACTAGTCGCTTTTTCAAAAAGTATTCCCATCATTTTACCCAAAATGATGGATTTAAATTCAAAATCTATAAAAAATTTAATTTCACAGCCATTTTCTACATCTTTTAATTCCCAAGAATTAACCAAATTCTTAAATGGTCCGTCAATGGCAACAACACTAATTAGAAATTCTCCATCAATGGTTTTTGAAGATCTTACATCTGATGAATATTTCTGTGAGAAACCTTTAAAATTAATCACTAAACCTGCTTCCAGATGATTTTTATTGTGTTTCTCTTTAATTCTAGATGCCAAACACCAAGGCAGAAATTGCGGATATTCTTCAATATCCATCACTAGATCAAACATTTGCTTGGCGCTATACGGCAATATTTTAAGCTCTTTATGTGAAGGCACTTCTTAATTATTTATAATTGCTATTTATCTATCTAGTTTATTCATCATTTGCTTCATTGAATCTTCATCCATTTTCCCAACTTTTCCCATCATTTTTTGCATCATTTTTAGTTTTTTAAGTAAACTATTCACTTCCTGCATAGTTCCGCCAGATCCGGCGGCAATCCTTCTTTTGCGTGAAGAATTAAGAGTTTCTGGTTTTGAACGCTCTAAAAGAGTCATGGAATTAATTAATGCTTCTTGTTTTTTAACTTCTTTTTCCACTTTCGGGTCAGAAAGTTGTTCTTTAATTTTTCCAGCTCCGGGTAGGAATTTAAGAATTGATCCTAAGCCACCCATTTTTTTCATATTTTTAATTTGAGAAAGTAAATCATTCAAATCAAATTTTCCTTTGCGGAATTTTTTCTCAGTCTTTTCAAGTTCTGCTTGATCAAGGCTTTCGGCTGCTTTTTCAACCAAGGAAACCACATCTCCCATTCCCAAAATTCTGCCAGCAATTCTTGTTGGATCAAAAACTTCTAATTCATCAATTTTTTCACCAGATCCTAAAAATTTTATCGGGCAACCTGTCGCCATTTTCATGGTAATTGCTGCTCCACCGCGAGAATCTCCATCAATTCTGGTGAGAATTATTCCATTAATTCCCAGTTTTTCTTGGAAATTATTAGCAACATTAATGGCATCTTGACCAATTAATGCATCAACAACCAAAAGTGTTTCAGTGGGATTAGAAAGTTTCTTAACCTGCGAGAGTTCTTTCATTAATTCATCGTCAATGTGAATTCTTCCCGCACTATCTAAAATTAGAACATCGTAATTAAGCTCTGTTGCTTGTTTTACTGCTCTTTTGGTAATTTTTTCTGGGCTTTGACCTTTAATAATTTCTAAAGAATCAACTCCTGCTTTCTGCGCCAAAACTTCTAATTGCTCTTGAGCTGCTGGTCGGTTGGTGTCAATTGAAGCTAGTAAAATGCGTTTTTTACCAAATTTATTGTAAAGATGGTGAGCCAATTTTGCTGCACTAGTGGTTTTTCCAGCACCTTGCAAACCAACCATTAATAAAGTTACAGGAGGTTTTATGCTAAGATTAATTTCCGATTTCTCGCTTCCAAGCAATTTAACCATTTCATCATGGACGATTTTGGTAATCATTTGCGCCGGAGAAACCGACTTAATTACTTGTTGACCTGCGGCCTCAATTTTAACTTTTGCGATAAATTCCTTGGCAATTGGCAAGGAAACATCAGCTTCTAGAAGCGCAATTCTAATCTCGCGCATTGCATCATTTAGGTGGTCTTCTGAAATGAATTTCTTACCAGAAAGACTGTCGAAAGCTCTCGTGAGGCTATTGGTTATGTTATCGAACATTTAATATAATTATTTTTGAGAATTTTGCGGGATAAATGCCGCTATAAAACTGCTAATCTTAGGCCTTCCAGGGTTAAATCTGGCTGAATATGATCTTTATTTTTGGCTAAATCTTTAAATAAGTTAGAAAGTCCGCCAGTAAGAATTAGTTTAACATCGCAACCAAGTTCAACCTTAATTTTTTCAACCAGGCCTTCAATTAGGCTGATATATCCAAAATAAATTCCTGAATTCATCGCCTCACTGGTAGATTTTCCAATGACATTATTTTGTGATTTTAATTGAATTTTAGGAAGTTGAGCCGTTGCTTCATGTAAAGCTTTAATGGATAGATCAACTCCGGGAGCAATTATGCCGCCAAGATATTCACCATCTTTTCCGACAATATCGAAGGTTGTAGCAGTGCCAAAATCAACAATTATTAAATTTCCACCAAATTTTTTATAACCAGCTATGGAATTTAAAAGGCGATCAAAACCAACTTCCTGTTTGTTCTGTAGGGTGTTGTTGATTTTTAATTTTAAGTTTGAGCCAACGGTAAAAACATCGCTGCTGTAAAATTTATGAACCGCTTTTTCAATTATAGATGTTAAATTTGGAACAACAGAAGAAATCACAACTTTAAGAATCTTCAAGCAATCAATCTTTTGATTTAAAAACGCTTCAACAATTTCTACCGCATAATCTTCCTCTGATTTTTGAAACACAGTTTCAAGGCGAAATTTATGCAATAATTTATCTTCTTGGAAAATGCCAAAGACAATATTTGTGTTACCAATATCGATTGCGAGAAGCATGAGTTAATGGATTAATTTGTTGTTTGGAATTCACACTTATGAAGATAACTTTTTACAAGCATCGGAAATTCTATTCATCGCATCCTTCAAGAAATCTTCTGATGCTGCGTAAGAAGCTCTGAAAAAACCTTCACTGCCAAAAGCAATTCCTGGAACCGTTGCAACAAGAGCGTGTTCTAGAATGTAAGTTGAAAAATCAGTTGAATTTTCAATAATTTTTCCATCTGGAGTTTTTTTGCCAAATACACCTTCACAAGAAGGGAAAACATAGAAAGCGCCACTTGGAATGTTGCAAGAAATTCCGTCAATTTCATTTAACATTTTTACCACCATGTCACGTCTTGATTGAAAAACTTTAACAGAATATTCGATGTAAGATTGATCGCCATTTAAAGCCTCAACCGCAGCAGCCTGACCCACTGAAGATGGAGAAGAGGTGCTTTGAGATTGAATTTTAGACATCGCTTTAATTAATGAAACGTCACCTGCACAATAACCAATTCTCCAACCAGTCATTGAATAGGCTTTAGAAACGCCATTTACTACCAAGGTTCTTTTTTTCAATTTTGGCTCAACTTCAACTATGTTTGAGAATTTGGATCCTTCAAAAATTAAATGTTCGTAAATGTCATCAGATAGAATGTGAACTTGTGGGTTTTTCAATAAAACATCGGCCAAGCCACGCAAATCTTCCGCATCATAACAACTTCCAGTCGGGTTGCTTGGAGAATTTAGAATAATCCATTTAGTTTTTGGGGTAATTGATCTTTGTAAATCTTCCGGAGTAATTTTAAAGTCATTAGCAGCGCTAGCTTCAATTGCCACAGGAACACCGCAACCTAAAAGAACCATATCTGGATAAGAAACCCAATAAGGCGCAGGAATAATAACTTCGTCACCTTCATTTAAAGTTGCCATTAGGGCATTGTAAATTACTTGTTTAGCGCCAGTGGAAACCATTATTTCATTTGCAGCATATTCTAAACCATTATCTCTTTTTAGTTTTGAGATGATTGCTTTTTTAAGATCTGGAGTTCCGTCAACAGCAGTATATTTAGTTTGGCCATTTCTAATAGCGGCAATTCCAGCTTCTTTAACATTGTCTGGAGTGTCAAAATCTGGCTCACCCATTCCAAGGCTTATAATGTTTTTACCGGCAGCTTTCAATTCTGCTGCTTTCATGCTAACCGCAATGGTTGGAGATGGTTTAATATTGGCTAAATTTTTTGCTAAAAAAGACATAATATTTGGTATATTTCGTTAATCAAAAGAGCGCGGCATAATAATAATTTCTTTTAAAAAAACAATTAAAAAGCTTTTGTCTAATTGAATTCTTAAATAGACACAGCATAATTAATTATTAACCAATAAATAATCACTTTAGCATGTCAGGATCAATCGGAGCCGACCCTCTATTTCTAGGTTTAACTAGACCACCAATGTTGATGGGCGTAAGTTATACTTTAGCAACTTTGAATTTATTGATTTCACTACTTGCATTTATTATTACCAGCAAATTCATCTATCTTCTTGTTATCCTGCCTGCGGTTCACGGAGTATTTTGGCTTTTATGTTTAAAAGAGCCACGAGCAATGGAGCTGTTTCTAGTTAAAAATTCTAAATGTAGTATTTGCCGCAATAAGTTATATCATGGCGGAACTAATTCTTACGATGTTTATTAGAATATCCAAATCAATATCAAAAAAACCAACTATTTTCACAAAATTATTTAATAATATTATCATCAATCAACATGCATAAATATCGCACCCATAATTGTGGCCAATTAACTATTTCCCAAATTAATCAACAAGTTAAATTATCTGGCTGGGTTCACTCAAAAAGAGATCATGGAAGTTTAATTTTTATTGATTTAAGAGATCATTTCGGTCTTACGCAATGTGTTATTGACAGTGCAAACACAGGTTTGAACATTGATGAAATTTCTTCAATTAAATTAGAATCTGTAATTACAATTATTGGAAATGTTGTAAAAAGAGCTGATGAAGCAATTAATCCAAATATTGGAACTGGAGAAATTGAAATTAAAATTGATCAATTATTTATTGAATCTGCCGCCAAGCAAATACCTTTCCAAATTAATGATAAAAATGAACATTATCCTGAAGATTTACGCTTAAAATATCGCTTTTTAGATCTACGTCGTGAAAAAACTCACAATAATATAATTTTAAGGTCACAAGTTATTAGTTTCATCAGATCGCAAATGACGGCGCTTAATTTTCTTGAAATTCAAACTCCAATTTTAACCGCTTCCAGCCCAGAAGGAGCAAGAGATTATCTAGTGCCATCTCGCTTACATCATGGTAAATTTTATGCGCTTCCACAAGCTCCACAACAATTTAAACAGCTTTTAATGGTTGCGGGTTTTGATAAATATTTTCAAATTGCCCCTTGTTTTCGTGACGAAGATTTAAGATCTGATCGCGCTCCTGAATTTTATCAGCTCGATTTGGAAATGTCCTTTGCCACTCAAGCAGATGTTTTTGCTATTGTAGAGCCTCTTCTGCGTGATATTTTTGAAAAATATGGAGTTAAAAAAGTTACAGCTGGTGATTTCCCGCATATTCCATATCGCGAATCCATGTTAAGATATGGAATTGATAAACCAGATTTAAGAAATCCAATCATCATTTCTGCGGCTAACGACATTTTTGTGGGGTCAGGTTTTTCAATTTTCACTCGCGCCATTGAATCAGGGTCATTAATTAGAGCAATTCCAGCTCCAAAATGTGCTTCCAAACCACGATCATTCTTTGATAAAACAATTGAATTTGCTCAAAGTAATGGCGCTAAAGGGTTAGCTTACATAATTTTTGACGAAAATGGTTTAGGAAAAGGCCCAATCGCTAAATTTTTAAGTCCTGAAAAATTGGCAGAGCTTAAAGAAACTGCAGGATTAAATAATGGCGATGCAGTTTTCTTCTCTTGTGGACAGGAAAGCGAGGCCGTTAGAATTGCTGGACAAGTTCGTATTAAATTAGGCCAAGATTTAGGTTTAATTGAAGAAGGAGTTTATAAATTCTGCTGGATTACCGACTTCCCAATGTATGAAAAAGATGAAAAAACTGGGAAAATTGATTTCTCACATAATCCATTTTCAATGCCTCAAGGTGGAATGGATGATTTACATTCCAAAAATCCATTAGAAATTAAAGCTTTCCAATATGATGTGGTTTGTAATGGTGTTGAACTTTCATCTGGCGCAATTAGAAATCATAAACCAGAAATTATGTATAAAGCTTTTGAAATTGCAGGATATGGCAAAGAAACAGTGGAAAAAGAATTTGGCGCAATGTTGGAAGCTTTCAAATTTGGCGCTCCTCCTCATGGTGGAATTGCTCCTGGAATTGATCGAATTATCATGCTTTTGGCTGATGAAGAAAATATTCGCGAAGTAACTCCTTTTCCAATGAATGGTAAAGCACAAGATTTAATGATGGACGCTCCAGCGGAAGTTTCAGAGCAGCAGTTAAAAGAGCTTGGAATTTCACTAAGACAGAAAAAAACTTTGCCACAAAGTCAAGTTGGTTAATTTAGCGCTTTTATTCTAAAAATTGAATTGTCGCTCGAACTGGTTTTTTATAGATTAACCAAAGAAAGCGACAATTTTATTAGCAAAATTTTTGTTAATTCCCTTAACCATAGTCAAATCTTCTTCGCTGGCCTGTTTAATTGCGGAAACTGAACCAAAATGATTTAATAATAGAGATTTTCTTTTGGGGCCAATATTAGGTATTTCATCAAGCTCTGATTTAGTAATTGCTTTTGCTCTTTTGGCGCGATTAAAACCAATGGCAAAACGATGAGCTTCATCTCTTAAGCGCTGTAAATAAAACATTAGAGGCGAATTTTTATCTAAGGTGAAGCTGGACTTCCCAACTCTGTGAAAAAACTCTTCTCCAGCATTGCGATCTTTCCCCTTCGACATTGCAACAAAATTTACATCCACACTAAGATCGCTAAAAACTTCATGGGCAGCGCTTAATTGACCTTTTCCACCATCAATAATTATTAAATCTGGAATAATTTGTTCTTCGCTTTTTTTAAACCTTCTAGCCAAAACCTGTTTTAAAAAACCGGTGTCATCTTTTTTATCTAATTCCTCTAATTTAATATTAAATTTTCGGTAAGAACTTTTGATAAATCCATCTTTCCCAGAAACCACAAAAGCTCCCACAGCAAAACTACCTGAAATGTGACTATTATCGTAAATTTCAATTCTTTGGGGAATTTTCGGTAAATCAAAGAGATTTTTAATCTCAATTAGCATTTCTAAATCTTTAATTTGAGTATTTAGTTTTTTATTAAGATGCTCTGTTGCTAATTTTAAATAATCTTGCAAAAGGTTGAATTTTAAACCTTGCTTGGGGTTGGTTATTTTTAATTTAGCTATTCCAAGGTCAATGCGGCAATCTAGAATGTTATTTATGATAAAATCGGGCAATGCGTTATCGGAATAAAATTGTTCTAAAAATGCATTTAAAATTTCCTCTTCTTTATCATCATTGGCAATATTTAAAAAATATGGCTTAGATCCATAATTATTACCATTTCTGAAAAATGACACCACAATACAAGCTAAATTCTCATTTCTGGTAAGAGCAATAAAATCAATATTCTCATCTTTTGGTAAATGGATATGTTGCTTGGCTTGAATGGCCGACAATGCTCTAATTCGGTCGCGTAGAATTCGGGATTGTTCAAATTCTAAATCATTGCTAAATTCCTGCATTTTTTGCGCCAATTCTTCTTGTAAATTGGAGCTTTTTCCACTCAGAAAGTTTAAAACCTGAGTGATTAATTTGTCATATTCTTTGGCACTAACTAAAGAGACACAAGGCGCGCTGCATCTTTTAATTTGATATTCCAGGCAGGGTTTCTTTCTATTCTTAAACTCATTATCTGAGCAGCTTCTAAGTAGAAAACTTTTCTTTAAATGATCAATCGTTTCACCAACAGCAAGACCACTGGCAAAAGGACCAAAATATTTTCCCTTAATAATTTTTTTACCACGATGCCTTGAAATTGACGGAAATTGATGAGATGTATCGACCATAATATTGGCAAAGGATTTGTCATCGCGCAGTAAAATATTGTAGCGCGGCATTAATTTTTTTATCAAATTACATTCTAAAAGCAAAGCATCTGCCTCAGTTTTGGTGGTAATTATCTCTAATTTTGTCGCTTTGGATGTCATAATTCTAATTCTACTTCCAAGCCTTGATTGATCTAAATAATTTTTTAGGCGATTTCTTAAATTCTTCGCTTTACCCACATAAAGCGCTTTATTGGCGTCGTCTAGGAACTGATAAACCCCGGCAGATTTAGTTGATTTTAGAATTTGGTTTTTTATTTCTTCTAACATTTATTACTAGATTTTTAGCGCTGCTTGAATAGAATTTTTGACTTCAAAAAAATCAATCATTCCACTCTTTTAAAAATGACAATCAAACCAGAACAATTAGAAGAAATCAAAGATTTACGCAATGTAAAATCTACAACTATTCGTCCTGTCTCGCAAGAATTAGAAGAAATTTTATATACACCGTTTGAAGTTTTGGATCATGGATTTGTCCGCGTTGTTGATTACATGGGAAATGATTCTTCAGTTGTTCAAGCTGCGCGCGTTTCTTATGGCGCCGGAACCAAAAAAGTAAATGCTGATAAAGGTTTAGTTAATTATCTTCTTGCTCATCGCCACACTACTCCTTTTGAAATGTGTGAAATTAAATTTCACATCAAGCTACCAATTTTTATTGCAAGACAATGGATTCGTCACAGAACTGCTTCAGTAAATGAATATTCTGCTAGATATTCAATTATGGAAGATGAATTCTACATTCCAAAAGCTGTGTCTTTGGCCCCGCAATCTAAAATTAATCATCAAGGTCGTGATGAAAGTAAGGAATTAACTATAGACCAGCAAAAAAAAGTTTTAGATCTTCTTAAATCTGATGCCAAACAATGTTACGATCATTATTTAGATATGATCAATCAAGATAGAAATGGCGAAATTGTTGATGAATCAAAAGATGGCTTAGCCAGAGAACTAGCTAGAATGAATTTGCCAATTAATTGTTACACGCAGTGGTATTGGAAAATTGATTTACATAATCTTCTAAACTTTTTGTTCTTAAGGGCTGATTCTCACGCTCAATATGAAATTCGCGAATATGCTAGTATAATGTTAGAAATCACCAAAAAATGGGTTCCACATTGTTATGAAGCTTTTGTGAAATATCGCCAATCTGGTAAAGAATTTTCTGGTCCTGCTGTTGAAGTTCTAAAGAGAAAACTGAAAGGTGAAAATGTTACCCAAGAAGGAAGTGGTTTGAGCCAAAGAGAGTGGAGTGAGCTTGAAAAAACATTCAACCTTAATTAAATAAAAAATATGTTAGGACCCTTACAATTAGTTTTAATTTTGGTAATAATTGTTGTAATTTTTGGTGCTGGAAAGATTCCCAATTTAATGGGAGATTTAGGCAAAGGAATTAAAAATTTCCGCAAAAATGTTAAAGATGAAGGATCGGATGCAAAAAATATCGAAGACAAAAATCAAGAAAAATAAATAGGTGATTGATAAGTTTAAAAAGAAAAAAACCGTCACAACTGAAATTCTGCAAAATGTCGTTAAAACAACTAATGACCGAATTTTAATAAAAGATTTGCTAGTTGCAATGGATGTTGGAGGATTTGGTTTAGTGATGACAATTTTTTCCTTGCCAATTTTTGTCCCCTTACCACCTCCGCTTCCTAGTTTAATTGCCATTCCCATGATGTTCTTTTCATTTCAAATGATTCTTGGCTATCACTCGCCAAAATTGCCGAAAAGAATTACTAATATGTCAATTAAAAGAAGTTTATTGGCTAAGATGGTTGAGAAAAGCGCTCCTTATTTAAGGAAAGCTGAAAGCTTTGTGAAGCCAAGATTATCTCCTCTGAGTTCACCATTTTTTAGTCAAGTAATTGGCTTATTTTGCTTTGTTTTTTCAGCATCAATTTTAATTCCTATTCCTTTTTCTAACTTTATTCCAGGTGTTGGGGTGATGATTGCCTCCTTTGGTCTTTTAAGTAAAGACGGAGTAATTATTTTAATTGGTCTTTTGCTTGGCTGTCTTGGAGTATTAATGACAACTTTAACAATTTTGCTAGGCGTAGAAGCAATTGTTCTAGTTAAAGACTGGTTCTTAAACTTATTTTTTTAAATAGCTGATGCCAAACAAAGAATTATTGATCAAAACCGCTCTTTATCGCTCACTTCATCGCGGATGCAAAGAAACCGATATCCTGCTGGGTAAGTTTGCTCAAAGTGAAATTAATAATTTTGATGATGTAAAATTAAACATTTATTCTAAATTAATTAATGAAGATGACGCAATGATTTATGATTGGATTCTAAATAAATCTTCCACTCCGGAAGAATATCTATTTTTAATTGCGGAAATTAGAAAGTTTCATGATTTGGGGCAAATTTTATAGACATTTCAATCATCAATAAATAAACTGCCGGCCCTACAGATTCCTTAACAAAAAATTAAATTTAAAATTAAATATCTATGCCAATTGAAGTTTTAATGCCTGCACTTTCCCCAACAATGAAAGAAGGAAATCTCGCTAAATGGATTAAAAAAGAAGGCGATACGGTAAAGGCCGGAGACATTATTGCTGAAATTGAAACCGATAAAGCAACTATGGAAGTTGAAGCGGTTGATGAAGGAACTTTGGGAAAAATTCTAGTTGAAGAAGGGGCCGAAAATGTTCCTATTAATGACTTAATTGCCTTAATTTTAGAAGATGGTGAAGATAAAAAGATCTTAGATTCTTACCAATCTCCAGCTAAAAAAGTAGATTATAAGCCAGAAGAAGAAAAAAAGATTGAGGCTCCAGCTATTCAAAACGTTGCCACTCCTCAAGTTTTAAGCAATGAAAGAATTGCAGCCAGCCCACTTGCTAAAAGAATTGCTAAAGATAAAGGTTTAAATTTAGGTTCAATTTCAGGATCGGGACCAAGAGGAAGAATTGTTAAGGACGATGTTTTAAATGCCACAAATCAAGTAATTTCTGGTCAAATAATTAGAAATCCTCAAGAAGTTACCGCTGTTAAGAATAGTAATATTCGCAAAATTATCGCCAAAAGATTATTAGAATCTAAGCAAACTGTTCCTCATTTCTACCTAAGTTTAGATTTGCAAATTGACAAATTGTTAGAAGTTAGAAAATCATTAAATGAATTGGCAAATCAAGACCAAAATGGCAAACCAGAATATAAAATCTCTGTCAACGATCTGGTAATTAAGGCTGTTTCTTTGGCACTTAAAAAAGTTCCAGCGGCCAATAGCTCTTGGTCTGATGATGCAATTTTACTTTACAATAATGTTGATGTTTCAATTGCAGTTGCTGTTGATGGAGGTCTTTTAACTCCAATTATTCGCAATGCTGATCAGAAATCTCTTCAAATAATTTCTGGTGAAATGAAATCTTTAGCTAAAAAAGCGAAAGATGGAAAATTACAACCTGAAGAATTCCAAGGTGGTGGATTTAGTATCTCTAATTTAGGTATGTTTGGAATTGATAGTTTTCAAGCCATTGTTAACCCGCCGCAAAGCTGTATTTTAGCTGTTGGAGCAGGAAAAGAAAAGCCAGTAATTGAAAATGGAGAAATTGGAATTGCTACAATAATGAATGTTACTCTTTCTTCTGATCACAGATCAGTTGATGGAGCAGTTGGGGCGGAATTTTTAAACGCTTTAAAGAAATTTATTGAGAACCCAATTGCAATGTTAATTTCATAAAATATGACCAAATCCTTAGAATTAATCTTCATTTTATTATTCTCAGCTTGCACTTTCTTTTTAGGAGTTAACTATTCTGGGAAAGTTAAAGAGAGTGTGGGTTGGATGTTTGAAAATGATGGCAGTGAAGTTGAATTGCCAGATTTGGCTGATACCAGTAACCCGGAAATAAAATCCCGTACTTCTTCAAGAATTTCTTCTGGTGAAATTAACCCGAAATAAATCCAAAGTTTAATCGGATTCTATTGATGAATTGACAATCCATCCTCCTCCCAAAACAACATCTTCATCATAAATTACGCAGGCTTGACCAGGAGCTATGGATTTTGTGGTGTTAAATAATTTTACGATTGCAGTTTGATCGCTTCTAACTTCAATTTCCGCTTCTACTTCCTGTTGGCTAGACCTAAGTCTTACCTGTGCTTTAATTGGCTTTGTTAAATATTCTTTATTTCCCAGCCAATTTAGTTCCTTAATTCTAAGCTCTTTTTTCTCTAAATCTGATACTCCTCCAACTATTACCTGATTAGTCTTTGCATCAATTTTCACCACATAAAGCGGATTTTTACTGGAAATTCCAAGACCTCTTCTTTGTCCAATAGTGTAATTAATTATTCCATTGTGAGAGCCAATAATTTTTCCATCTAAATCAACAATATCTCCATTCTTAAAAGCCGATGGACGAATTTTCTCAATTATTTTTGAATAATCTCCATCAGGAACAAAACAAATATCTTGGCTGTCGGGCTTATCGGCAATTTCTAGACCCAATCTTACAGCTTCCGATCGAGTTTTTTCTTTGGTCCAACCACCAAGTGGGAATCTAAGAAAATTGAGTTGATCTCTGGTGGTAGAAAATAGAAAATAGCTTTGATCTTTGCCTTCATCAAAGCCTTTATGGAGTTGTGGAACCGCATTTTCATCTAATTTTCTTTGCACATAATGTCCAGTTGCCAACGCGTCAGCTCCTAAATCTTTAGCAACTTTTAATAAATCTTGAAATTTAACGCTTTGATTACACCTAATACATGGAATTGGTGTTTCACCACGTAAATAACTATCGGCAAAATCATCGATTACGGAATCTCTAAATAAGCTTTCATAATTTAGAACGTAATGCGGGAAGTCAAATTGCTCGGCAACTTTCTTGGCATCTAGAATATCAGCGCCAGCGCAGCAAGTTTTACTGGATTTAGAGCTTATTTTCCCAGAATCGTAAAGTTGTAAAGTGATGCCAATAACTTCATATCCTTCCTCTTTTAGAAGAGCTGCGACGGCCGAGGAGTCAACTCCACCAGACATTGCTACTACAACTTTAGTATCTGCTGGAGATTTGTTTATTTCTAATGAATTAAGCTTCAATTTGTTGTTGAATTTACGGGGTTGATGTAAGAGAATCCCGTAACTCTAAACCTTCTTCTTATTTTTTCAAATAAACTTATTTTTAAAGAAAATGACCAGCAATACTGCTAAATTAACTTTACCTAATGGCAAAGAAATTAAATTCGATGTTAAAAAGGCCACAATCGGGCAAGATGTGATTGATATTTCTTCACTTTTAAAGGAAAGCGGGATGTTTACCTTCGATATTGGATTTATGTCTACTGCGTCCTGTGAATCAAAAATCACTTATATTGATGGAGCACAAGGAATTTTGAGACATCGTGGCTATTCAATCGAAGATTTGGCAGAAAAAAGTAACTATTTGGAAACTTGCTATTTATTACTTAACGGAGATCTTCCTAACCCAGAGCAAAACCAGAAATTCGTTCAAAATATTCATAAGAATATGATGCCTCACGAACAGCTACAATTTCTTTATCGTGGCTTCCCAAGACGTTCTCATCCAATGGCAATTATGGTTGGAGCGGTTGCATCTCTTTCAGCTTTTTATCACGAAACCGAATCAAACGACCAAGAAGGTCGGGAAGATGTGGCTTACAAAATAATAGCCAAAATGCCAACACTTGCTGCAATGGCCTATAAATATTCTATTGGCGAACCTTCGGTTTATCCAAATGAAGAACTTGGATTTGCGGAAAATTTACTACATATGCTTTTTGCAACTCCAATGAAGAAATATACAGTTAGTCCAACAATTGCTAAAGCAATGGAGAAAATTTTAATTCTTCACGCCGATCATGAGCAAAATGCCTCAACTTCTACGGTTAGGCTTGCAGGTTCTTCTGGTGCAAATCCCTTCGCTTGTATTGGAGCTGGAATTGCATCACTTTGGGGCCCAGCTCATGGAGGAGCCAATGAGGAAGTAATTGAAATGCTACAAGAAATTGGAACTAAAGATCGCATTCCAGAATTTATTGCTAAAGCTAAAGACAAAGATGATTCATTCCGTCTAATGGGTTTTGGACATAGAGTTTACAAAAATTATGATCCACGCGCTGCAGTTCTTAAAAAATATTGTGATGAAGTTTTACAAGAGCTTGGAATTAAGAATGATCCTTTTCTAGAAATTGCAATGGAATTAGAAAAAATTGCTCTTAATGATGAATATTTTATTAAAAGAAAACTTTTCCCTAATGTCGATTTTTATTCAGGAATAATCTACAAGGCGCTTGGAATTCCGAACAATCTATTTACTGTGATTTTTGCGATTGCCAGATCTGCTGGCTGGGTTGCTCAATGGAAGGAAATGGTTGAAGATGAAAGCTTTAAAATTGGCCGGCCAAGACAACTTTACACCGGATATGCAGCTAGAGATTATCAACCAATCAACTCCAGATAAATTTCTTAAGTAAATTCACAATTTATCTTCTAAATAATTTTTAAACTTTCAGTGAACAAAAAAAATAATCTTCCTAAGCGCTTTTTAAGCAGGCTAATTGCAGTTCAAACTTTTTGGCAGTTCGATTTTTCAAATCAAGAAATTGCCATTGAAGATTTATCCAAAACCTTAATTGCAAATTATTTTCTTAGTGAGGATGATGAAATTAGTTCTTATGAAGAGAAAATTGATCAAGAATTATTACAATCACTTTTGTCAGGATTAATGCTAGTTTTAGATAAAATTGATGATGAAATTACACCATTTTTAAAAGATGAGTGGAAAATGGAAACTCTTCCCGATGTTATGCCTCAAATTCTAAGATTAGCAACTTTTGAGCTTAAATTTATGAAAGACATTCCTCTGAAAGTGGTAATTAGCCAATATGTTGATTTAGCTGCCAGCTTTTTTGATGATAAAAAAGTCACTTTCGTAAATAGTATCTTACAAAATATTGCTAATAAAAATCGTAAATAAAATTTCAAATGAGTGATATTATAATTGCAAAAATTGTCTCGGTTCATGGAATCAAGGGCAATCTTAAGCTAGCTAGCTTTACTGCTAATCCACAAGATATTGAGATTTATTTGGACAAATTATTTACTCCCAAAATCCCATCTCTAAAAATTACAATCATCAATCAGGTTCCTAGTAAAAATAACGATTTATTTACTGTTAAAATTGACGGTGTTGAAAGCAGAACGCAGGCCGAACTTCTAAGAAATACTGAAATATTCATTAAAAGAGATGATTTAGAAGAAAATGAGGAAGATGAATTTTACTATTGTGATTTAATTGGTTTGAAAGTTTTAGATTATAATAGTAAGAAAATTGGTGAAATTATGGCAGTTGATGATTTTGGAGCAGGAGGATTAGTTGAAATTAAATTCAATGATTCATCTTATGATAAATTGGGAATTAGCAGTTTTGCTTTTACTGATGATATTTTCCCAGAAGTCAATTTGAGAGAGAAATATGTAACTTTCCAAATACCAGAAATTGTTGAAATTGAAAATGAAGAGTAATTTTAAGGTTAAAATCTTTACCTTATTTCCCGAAATATTTCCTAGCGTTTTAGGTCACTCCATTATTGGTGAGGCCTTGAAAAGCGGTCTCTGGGAACTAGAAATCATAGATATCAGAAAATATGGAATTGGTAGCAGAAAAACCGTGGATGATACAATATTCGGCGGTGGATCTGGAATGCTGATGCGGCCAGATGTTTTAGAAAAGGCTATTGAGGATAATATTTCTGGTAATGAAAAGTTGTTCTATCCATCACCTCGGGGGGCAGTATTTAATCAGAAAAAAGCTTTCAAAATCAGTGAAATTAAGGAAATAGCGATAATTTGTGGGCGATATGAAGGGATTGATCAGCGAGTTATTGATGAATATGAAATAGAGGAAATTTCAATTGGAGATTATGTTTTGTCCGGTGGAGAGCTTCCAGCAATGGTTATTTTGGATGCTGTAATTAGGAATTTAGAAGGGGTTCTGGGTGATAAAAATTCTTTAAAAGAAGAAAGTTTTGGTGATGGAAATGGTAGTAAATTTGACAATCTTTTAGAATATCCTCATTACACTAAGCCACAAATTTGGAAAGATCGTTCTGTTCCAGAGGTTTTACTTTCTGGTCACCATAAAAACATTGATGATTGGAGGCTTAAAAAAGCTAGGGAAATTACTCAAAAGAGAAGAGGGGATTTATTGGTGCCTTGTTCTGATTAAATATTAATAGAACATAATAACTAATAATTTATGAAGAAATCTTACAAATAAATTAACCATATTACTTACATCGTTAATCCTAGATAGCTGTGGACCCCTTGATATTATTTTATAGTAGAAATTTTGTGGGCAGGAGGGTAAGTCTAATTAGTTAGTGGATTGCCAAGTTGAGAGACAATCCACTAATTAAGTTATGCGAAAGCTTTGTTTGATTTGCTCATTCTTTTTCTCTCATTACTGTCGAGATATCTTTTGCGTAAACGAAGAGATTTTGGCGTTACTTCTACCAACTCATCATTGTCAACATAGGTAATCATATCTTCCAAAGTTAATTCTTTTGGTGGAGTTAAACGAATCGCTTCGTCAGTTCCAGAAGCTCTAACGTTGGTTAATTGTTTTCCTTTAAGAATATTAACTTCCATATCTCCAACTTTAGAATTTTGTCCGATAATCATTCCAGAATAAACTTTTTGTCCTGGTTTAACGAACATAGTTCCGCGATCTTGTAGGTTAAATAATGCGTAAGCTACTGCTTCGCCATTACCCATGGAAATTAGTGCGCCATTTCTCTTAAAGCTAAGCGAGCCTTTAAAAGGAGCGTAAGAGTGGAAAATTCGGTTAATAACTCCGGTTCCCTTGGTATCAGTTAAAAACTCACTTTGATAGCCAATTAGGCCACGAGAAGGAACCAAGAAAGTTATTCTAGTTTTTCCGCCTCCTGATGGACGCATATCGGTCATTTCACCTTTTCTGATGGCAATTTTCTCAACTACTGAACCAGTAAATTCATCATCAACATCAGTTACCACTTCTTCAATTGGCTCTAAAGTTGCGCCTTCTTCATCCTTTTTGAAAAGAACTCTTGGTCTTGAAACTGAAAGTTCGAAACCTTCTCTTCTCATATTTTCAATTAAAACTCCAAGTTGTAATTCTCCTCTTCCTCCAACTTCGAAAGCGTCATTTCCTTCGCTTTCTTGAACTGTGATGGCTACGTTGGTTTCAGCTTCACTCAATAAACGATCGCGAATCATTCTAGAGGTTACTTTACTTCCTTCTGTTCCAGCAAGTGGAGAGTCATTCACTGAAAGAGTAATTGACATTGTTGGTGGATCAATTGGAGTTGAAGCAATTGGTTCAATAACTGATAAATCACAAAAAGTATCAGCAACTGATGCTTTTTCAAGTCCAGCAATTGAAACTATGTCTCCAGCAACAGCTTCGTCAACAGTAACTCTGTCAACACCTTTGAAGATCTGTAATTTAGTTAACCTTCCTTGTTCAACCACTTTTCCGTTAAGGTCGATAGCTTTGAAATTCATCATTGCTTTTGCGGTTCCAGAATAGATTCTTCCAGTTAAAACACGGCCAAAGAATGGGTTAGACTCAAGTAAAGTAGCCAACATTGTGAATGGTGCTTTTTCATCAAATTTTGGTGGATTAACTTTTTCTAAGATTAAATCAAGAAGTGGGTCAAGATTTTCTCTTTTATCATTTTCTAAGTCACGTACACACCAACCGTCTCTTCCTACTGCGTAAAGTACTTCGAAATCAAGCTGAGCTTCTGTTGCGTTCAAAGCAACAAAGAGGTCAAAAATTTCATTTAGAACTTCGTCACATCTAGAATCATTTCTATCAACTTTGTTAATGATAACAATTGGTTCTAATCCAAGAGCCAAAGCTTTGGCAAGTACAAATTTGGTTTGCGGCATCGGTCCTTCGGAAGAATCAACCAAAATAAGCGCGCTGTCTGCCATGCTCAGAACTCTTTCAACTTCACCACCGAAATCGGCATGTCCTGGTGTGTCGATGATGTTGATTTTAGTGTCTTTCCAGCCAATTGCGGTACATTTTGCTAGAATGGTAATTCCACGCTCTTTTTCAATGTCGTTGCTGTCCATTACTCTTGTTACAACGTCTGCCCTAGAGTGGAAAGTTCCGCTTTGTCCAAGCATTGCGTCAATTAAAGTAGTTTTTCCATGATCAACGTGGGCTATGATGGCAATATTTCTTATTTCAGTCATTAATTTGATTAGTTAAGTGTTTTTAGTTGCAATTTCTTTTGCAGGGGAAGTGATTAATTCTTTTTTGTTTTTTTGAATTTCCTCTTTAGTAAAAAATTCAATTTTTGGTTTTTTATCTTTAGTAATCACATCTTTAAAGATATTGACCGACTTAACATTCTTTTGGGCTGGAATTTCAAACATAGCCTCCATTAGAATATTTTCCATGATTGCTCTGAGTCCTCTAGCGCCAGTTTTTCTAATGATAGCTTTTTTGGCAATTTCTATCAAAGATTCTTTATCAAAATTTAAAATTACTTTGTCTAAAGAGAACAGCTTTTGATATTGCTTAACTAGTGAATTTCTAGGTTCGGAAAGAATTTTAATTAAATCTTCTTCGCTTAAATCGTGAATTGGGGCGATGATTGGCAATCTTCCTACTAATTCTGGAATGATACCAAATTTAATAATATCTTCAGGCTCAGCCAATTTTAGAATATCTTTTTTCTTGGATTCGTCTTTTTCACGAACATCAGCGCCGAAACCAATCGCGGTGCCTCTTCCTCTTTGAGTAATGATTTTTTCTAAACCATCGAAGGATCCACTGCAAATGAAAAGAATATTTTTAGTGTCGACTTGAACATATTCTTGATTTCCACCTCTTTTACCAGGTTGAGCTGGAACTGAAGCAACTGTTCCTTCAATTATTTTTAATAAACCTTGTTGAACTCCTTCACCTGAAATATCTCTAGTTCTACCACCAGCTTCACTTTTTTTGGTGATTTTGTCGATTTCATCAATGTAAATAATTCCTCTTTGAGCTTTTTCTACATTATATTCAGAAGCTTGAAGTAAGCGGGAAATGATGTTTTCAACATCGTCACCAACATAACCAGCTTCAGTTAGTGAAGTGGCATCAGCCATTGTGAATGGAACATCAAGAATTTTAGCTAAAGTTTGAGCAAGAAGAGTTTTACCGCATCCAGTTGGACCAATTAGTAAAATGTTTGATTTAACTAATTCAACATCTTGATCAGTTAAATTAGATCCAGAATCTATTCTTTTGTAATGGTTGTAAACCGCAACTGACAAAACTTTTTTGGCATGTTCTTGTCCGACAACATAGTCACCTAAGATTTTGATGATTTCTTGAGGAGTTATTTTTCCTCCTTCAGCATTAATTGCTGGAGATTTCTTGCTATCTTCTTTAACGATATCAAGGCATAAGGAAACACACTCGTTGCAAATGAAAACATTTGGTCCGGCGATTAGCTTTTTTACTTCACTTTGATACTTGCCGCAAAATGAGCAACAGATTGTGTTAATGTTCTCGCTATTATCAGTCATTTATCTTTTATCAATAATTTTATCAATTAGCCCGAATTCTAAAGCTTTTTCTGGATTCATGAAATTGTCTCTCTCCATTGAGCTTTCTACTGTAGAAAGATTCTGGCCAGTATGTTTAACGTAAATTTCATTAAGCCTTTTTTTAATCGACAGAGTTTCGCGAGCGTGAATTTCAATATCAGTTGCTTGACCTCGATAACCACCAGATGGCTGGTGAATCATTATTCTGGAATTTGGCAGAGAGAATCTTTTTTTCTTGGTTCCTGCGGTTAACAAAAGAGAACCCATTGAGGCAGCTTGGCCAATGCATAAAGTGCAAATATCAGGTTTGATATATTGCATAGTGTCATAAATGGCCAGACCTGAAGTTACGACTCCACCAGGGGAGTTGATATAAAGGTAGATATCTTTTTTTGGATCTTCCGCTTCTAGAAACAACAATTGAGCAACAATTAAAGTTGACATCTGGTCTTCAACTTGGCCACTAACAAAAATAATTCTTTCTTTTAGAAGGCGAGAAAAAATATCGTAGGATCTTTCGCCGCGATTAGTTTGTTCAACAACCATTGGTACTAATGTTGACACGATTTCATTTTTAAATTCTAAATTTTCAGTCATTCTATCAAAAATGTTGATTATTAATTCTTTTAAAAGTCCTTGCTCAAAGGCCCTGTAAGATACCTGACTGCAAGAGATTTTAAGGGTATTTTTTTGAGGCCGGAATGTAGGGTAAAGCTAGAAAGAAAGCAAGACCAAATCGTCGCGGTGGATTAGCTCAATTTGGTTATTTTTACCAATAGCCAGCCTTGCTGTAGACGAATCATATTTAGCAATGCCGTTAGCTATATGTTTAGAATTCTCATTTTTTACAAAAATAACATCACCTTTTTTGAAATCGCCTTTAATTTTTATTACTCCAACTGGCAATAGACTGGAATTTTTTAGCAATGCTAAGGCTGCATTATCATTAATAATTGCTGTTCCGTTGGCATTTAAACAATCCGCAATCCATTGTTTTTTAGCATTAATTTTCTTTCCTGAAGCTTTAAACAGGGTGAATCTTTTACTGGCAACCAAGTGCTTAATTGGATTCATTTTTAATCCAGAAGCAATGATGCAGTCACACCCTAAATTGAAGGCCATTTTGGCAGCCTTAATTTTGGTTACCATGCCTCCAGTTCCAACATCGGAAACTGCGTCGCCAGCCATTTTTTCAATTTTCTTATCAATTTTATTGACCTTAAAAACAAATTCAGCTGATGGATCAATTTTAGGGTTCTTGCTGTAAAGTCCGTCGATATCGGAAAGCAAAATTAATAAATCTGCCACGGCAATTTGGGCAATTCTGGCTGAAAGACGGTCATTATCGCCAATTTTAGTTTCTAAAGTTGTGACAGAATCATTCTCATTAACAATTGGAATTATACCATTTTTAAGCAAAGTGTTAATTGTCCCTCGAATATTTAAATAGCGGTCACGATTTGCTGAATCATCGTCAGTAATAAGAATTTGAGCAATATTCAAATCATGTTCAGCAAAACAGGATTTATATTGAGACATTAAGTGAATTTGACCGATTGCTGAGGCTGCCCTCTTTTGTTCAAGACTAAGTCTTTTGCCGGTTTTTATTTTAGTTTTACCAAGTGCAACGGCTCCAGAGCTGACGATAATTACTTCTGTGCCATTTTTTCTCAGATTAAGGATATCCTCTGTTAAGCTTTTAAGCCAGACAGTCTTTAGTTTTCCCGATTTTACTAAAAGAGATGATCCTATTTTGATGACGATTCGCTTCTTTTTTTGTAAAAATGACATTTTTATATTTTCTATTTTTTACCTCTTAGTTTTCTAGCGTCTAAAATTCTTTTTTTGTAAATAAAATTTTCAATCAAAGGAAGGGGTATCTCAGAGATTTGGTCCTTTCCTTTTAGAATATAAACTGTTGCTAAGCGATTATTTCTGTTTCTATCGTTGGCATTAGTTGCAATTTCTGGGCTTTTTTCTCCAAAAGATTGAATTGTGACTAAATCTTCCACAATACCATTTTTCATTAACCTATTTTTAACTGACAAAGCTCTTTTCCTGGCTAGGATATCGTTGTAAAGCTTTTTACCTGATCTATCGGTATTTCCAACAATTAAAATTGAGTAATTACCATTTAGAAAGCTTAGATAATTTGATAATTTGACGAAAATTATATCAGCGGCACTGTTAAATTTGTGAGAATTTAGGTCAAAATAAATTTCAAATTTGGAAAGTTCCGGTTCAATAATTTTGATAATTTTTACATCTTCAATTCTAGAATTTTCTTTGGCTAAATATTTATGAATTTCATCTTCCAGCTTAAAGAATAATATTTTACAGCGCGACATGCTTGCTAATTGCTTGATGTCTTTTTCTCGTGAAATCCAACAATCATAAAGTAATTGAAGATGAGATAATTGTGGTTTTAGAAATTTTTTGGCTTGTTGATCGTAAAGCAAGGCAACAAGTTTTTGTCGAGCAAAAGTTGCTTGTTCTATTTGAGTAATGTCCAATTTCCATCTTTCTGGAACTTCGGGATATATTTCTTGGTTTTTTGCAGCTATTATTCCTTTGGTGGCAAAATATTGTGAGTCTTTGCGTTTTTCTTTATTTTCTAATTCGCGGGAATATTGCAGATATTCTAAAGCTAGATAACTATTGATTGTGTGCCTATTTCTAAGCTCTCTCTCGCGGCTTGATAGGTCTTCTAAACTGTTGTAACAGGAACTAAGGAAAAGTGGTGAGATTAGCAGTAAAAGGGCAAGAATGAATCTATTCTTATTTAACATAAATTTTATTAAAAAAACCCGAACAAGAATATTATTGTTCGGGTTTTTATTACTTCAGTGGTTTTTATTTATCCCAAACTAAAACAACTCTTCTGTTGGCAATTCTGCCTTCTCTAGTTGCATTGTCAGCAAATGGCATAGCCTCGCCATATCCTTTAGAAGTTAAGCTATTTTTAACTCCTTTAGACTTTAGGTATTCAACGACAGTGTTTGATCTTTGTTTAGATAAAAGCTTGTTGTAAGACTCGCTGCCTTCAGAACTGCTGTGTCCTTGAACTTCAATTGCGTCTCTAT
>JBLHVR010000001.1:0-62983 GCA_047628655.1 Lentimonas sp. | reverse complement strand
GTTTTATTACTTGTTGGTAATTAAAATTCATTAAAAAATATTCTGTTAATTAAAAAGTTATTAACTTAAGTTTTGAAAAAGTTGAATCCTTTATTTTAAAAGCTAAAAATAAATTTATTAACAGGTTTATTAACATTTTTATTTATTAATTTATTTGTTAATAAATCTGTTAATAAAATTTAATAAACTAAAAACCAACACTAATAAATAATAATAATATTTAATTTAAATGAAGAAATTATTAAAGACACTACAAGGAGAAAAATTTTCTTCCCCTCCAATTTGGATGATGCGTCAAGCAGGAAGATATTTACCAGAATATCGTGAGATTAGAAAAAATGCCGATAATTTTTTAGATCTTTGTTACAACCCAAAACTTGCTAGTGAAATTACACTACAACCAATTAAAAGATTTGAATTTGATGGAGCAATTTTATTTTCAGACATTCTAGTAATTCCAGACGCACTTGGAGTTAAAGTTGAATTTGTTAAAGGAGAAGGACCACAATTACAAAAAACTTTAAATGAAAAAGACCTTTTAAAGTTTAATTTAAACAACATTGAAAATCACCTCTCACCGGTTTTTGAAACCATTGATAGGGTAAAGTCTAATTTGGATAAAAAAACAACTCTTATTGGTTTCTCAGGATCACCTTGGACTATTGCAACTTACATGGTTGAGGGAAAGGGATCGAAGAATTTTGAGAATGTTAGAACTTTAGCAATTTCTAACCCACAATTTTTTGAAAAATTAATTGAAATTTTAGTAGAATCAATTTCAAAATATTTATTTAATCAAATTGAAGCAGGAGTAGAAGTTGTTAAAATTTTTGATTCTTGGGCAGGTATTTTACCAGAAATAGAATTTGAAAAATGGGTAATGAAACCCAATGAAAAAATTATTGAAAATGTCAGAAATAAATATCCTGATTTTCCAATAATTTTATTTACCAGAAGTGCTGGAGTGAATTACGAAATGGTAGCCAAAAAAACCAAAAATGTGGCACTTGCAATTGATCAAATTTTACCTAAAAAATGGGCAAAAGAAGTTTTACAAGAAAAGCACAATAAAATTATTCAAGGAAATTTAGATAATATTTTATTAGCTAATGGAACTCATCAACAAATTGAAAAAGAAGTTTTAGAAATTTTACAAAATTTTGAAAATAAACCTTTTATTTTCAACTTAGGTCATGGAGTTTTACCTCACACTCCAATTGAAAATGTTCAAAAAGTTATTGATTTAGTTAGAAATTTTTAAGTAAAAATGAATAAAATAACAAATCTTCAAAATCAAAAATCAAAAATCACTTGCCTCACAGCCTACACTTACCCAATTGCTAAAATTGTGGATAAACATTGTGATGTAATTTTGGTGGGAGATTCTCTAGGAATGGCAATTTATGGCATGGAAAACACTAGAGGTGTTTCAGTTCAAATGATGATTGAACATGGAAAGGCAGTGAAAAGAGCAGCTAAAAAAGCATTAATTGTGGTTGACATTCCATTTGGATCATTCGAAGAATCGAAGGAACAAGCTTTAGAAACTTCTCAAAAAATATTAAAAGAAACTGCTTGCGACGCTTTAAAAATTGAAGTCACCAAAGATTTAATTCCAATTGTTAAATTTTTACTAGAAAATCAAATTCCAATCATGGGTCACATTGGTCTTTTGCCGCAAAAAGTTCAGGAAAATAAAGATTACAAATATCAAGGAAAAGATGAAAAATCGGCTCAAGAAATTTTAGAAATTGCTTTAGAATTGGAAAAAATAGGAGTTTTTGCAATTGTAATTGAAGCAGTTCCAGAAATTTTGGCATCTAAAATTACTAAATTATTAAAAATTCCCACTATTGGAATTGGAGCTTCAAATAATTGTGATGGTCAAGTTTTGGTAATTGATGATATTTTAGGAATTAATTGTGAATTTCAGCCTAAATTTGTTAAAAGATTCGCGAATTTAAGTGAGGAAATTGAGAGAGCTGTTCAGGATTTTTGTCAAGAAGTGAGGAATGGTAAATTTCCCACTGAAAAACATCTTAAAAAATAATCTGGTGCTCCCGGCATGATTCGAACATGCGCACATGGTTTAGGAAACCAATGCTCTATCCCCTGAGCTACGGGAGCAAAATTTAAATAGAAAAATATCTAAAACCATTTTTAGTGGCTTCCTTAGGATCAAGCATATTTCTCAAATCAACAATCACATTACTTTTTTGTAATTTTTTTATTTTCTCCAAATTTAAATTTCTAAATTCTTCCCATTCAGTGGTAATTACAGTTGAATCAACATTTTCAATGGCCTCATAGGGATTTTCGAAATATTTGATTTTGAAATTTTCTCCCAATTCTTTTTTGGTGTTTTCTGTTGCTTGAGGGTCGTAGGCGTTAATTCTGGCTCCTGCCTCTAATAATTCCTTAATAATTACTAAAGATGGGCTGTAACGAACATCGTCGGTGTTTCCTTTAAAGGCTAAACCTAGAACTGCAATAGTTTTATCTTCAACATTATTGCCATTTGCCGAAATGATTTTTTTGGCCATTTGAACTTTTCTGGCATTGTTAGAGCTTATTGTTGAGCTGATTAATGAAAGATGGGTGCCATTTTCTTTGGCAATATTTTCTAGTGCAATAATGTCTTTGGGGAAGCAAGATCCGCCGAATCCGGGGCCGGCATTGAGGAATTTTCCACCAATTCGGCAATCTAAACCAATTGCTTTACTTAATTGACGAACATCTGCTCCTACTTTTTCGCACAAATTGGCAATTTCATTAATGAAACAAATTTTCATCGCTAGAAATGAATTAGAAGCATATTTAATCATTTCAGCGGTTTTTATGTCGGTGAAAACTATTGGTGCTGAATTTTTAAAATGATTATAAATTTCAGTCATTACTTCTTTAGATTTTTCATCTTCACAGCCAATCACAATACGGTCTGGGCGCAGGAAATCGTCAATTGCTGATCCTTCTCTTAAAAATTCTGGATTAGAAACCACAGAAAAATCGGCATTTTCATTATTTTTTTTAATGATTTTTTTGATTTCGTGATTTGTGCCAACTGGAACGGTAGATTTGGTGACAATTACTTTGTGGGAATTGATATTTTGGGAAATTTGTTTGGCCACTGCATAAACGAAAGATAAATCTGCTTTGCCAGTTTCTTCATCTTGTGGCGTTCCAACTGCAATAAATACGGCTTCGCAATTTTGAACTGCTTTGTTTAAATCATCAGTAAAGGTAATTTTTTTGTTTAAAGATGCTTCATTTAGAACTCCTTTTAAACCGGGTTCATAAATTGGAATTTCACCGTTATTTAATTGGTTTATTTTATCTTTATTGGAATCAACACAAATTACATTATGTCCAATTTTGGCGAAGCAAAGCCCAGAAACTAGGCCGACATAACCGGTTCCAATAATTGCTATTTTTGTCATTATTCTAATTTATGCTCTGATTGATATTTTATGGCTCGCAAATCTAAATTCCCATTGGTTCAAATGCAAAATAAATTTAGGCTATTATTTAAATAATAGTGTGATTGATTAATAAACTTAATGAACTATTTTAAAAAAATTTTATTTATTATTTCAAATAATTTCTCACATTGTTATTAAGAAAATTACTTACGACAGCTCTATTTGTCTTTAGTTTCTCTTGTTTTATTTTAAGCGCCAACATGTCCTTTGCCGGCATTGGTGCTGGAGTAACAATTCCTAGAGACCAAACCACACTTACAGACCCATTTCTTGAAACAGAGTTTCCAGAGTTTTTCCCTAGCGCCCCATCTTCCATTAATCCTGGTACTAGTACCTTACTTAGGATAACGCTTTCTAACAATAATGTTTCTGATCCGGTCACTAGTCTTAGTTTTGATGGTGCAAAAATCGGAAAATTTCTTCCTGGAACCTTACCAAATGGTTTAAAAATTGCCGGAATACCAAAGTTTAAATGTATTGATCCTGGTAATGCGGCTAATAACACATCGGGAATTTTAGGAGCGACAATTGGGGGTCAGGAAATTGAAATAGATAATGCAACGCCACCTATATCAATTCCTCCACAATCAATCGGCGGTGCGGATGGGTCATGCTCAATTTATGTTCCAGTAACTGCAGGAACTTCTGATGCTGTGGCAACAAGTTATAGTTACACAATTGATGATGAGTCTGTAATGGGTGATGATAACGGCTCTACAGTGAAAAACCAAGGATCAGTAAGTCAAAGTGTTAATGTTGCCGCTATTTTACTTCCAACCATAAGCAAATCTTTTAGTAATAATGTTGCAATTCTTGGTGGAGCAGTTCGAACATTAACTATTACTGTTGCCAATCCTAATATCTTCCCTGTAGAAAATTTTAGTGTTTCTGACACTTTTCCAGTTTTAAATTCTTTAGGAATAATTAAAATCGCCTCAATTCCTGCTGCTCCTACTTGCACTGGATCTGGAATTGCGCCAATCTTTAACCCAGCCGTGGTTATTGGAGATACTTCTGTAAGTGTAGATTCTGGAACAATTGCTGCAGGTGAATCTTGTACAATATTAGTTTATGTGGAAGCAAACCACACTAATGGTGGTTATCAAACTCCTCGTGAAACCAACACAATTAATGGTTCTACTGATTTTGATAGTGATATTGGTTTTGTTCCTGCTAATGCAACAGCTAGAATTCGCACTAGATCTCCTCTTGTAGTTTCTACCGCCTTTAATAATCCATCAATTGCGAGTGGACAGTCTGATACTTTAACTATTACTTTTGCCAATAATGGTGATTCTGACATAACTATTGATGAATTTATTGATAACCCAATTGATGGAGGAGTTTCCAATGGAATAGTGATCGATAATATTCAACCAGTTGTTTGTTCAGGAACTGGATCAGGTGGCACATACAGCATAGTTGGTGGTGGAGCCGGAATTGAACATGTTGGAGATGGAATTTTGAGCGCAGCAGATACCACAATTGCCGCTGGTGAAACTTGCACAATTACACTTGAATATACTGGCACTATTGCAGTTGCTGGAATTCCTCTTGCTGTTACTCACGAAATTCAGAAAGCAGATATTACTACGTTAACAACAGGGGTTTTCGTTCAAGATTCTACCTCTGCCTCTTTATTGATCGCTGATGATTTAAATGTTAGTAAACAAGTATTTCCAGCAAATCCAGCTCCGGGAGAGCCAGTTAGATATGTTTTGACAGTTCAAAATTGGAAAAACTCTACAATTAGTAATTTGGCAATTACTGACAGTTTGGATAGTGGCACTTTTTTAACAGGAATAATTGACGGTGTTAACTACACACCTACTTTAACTACTGTCAGTGGAGCTGGTGTTTGTAGTGGACTTAGCACAACTTCTTCTTTGGGAGATGGTTCTGCAGTTTTTAACATTACAAGCGTTCCCGCCAGATTCGATAGCTTTGCCTCAGGAAGTTGTTCAGTAACCTTTTATGTTATGACTCCCATTAACGCTTCCGATGGCGATTCTATCACCAATACATTAGGAGCGGGTTCAGTTTGTTACAATTCTGGCGGAGTAGATATTTGTAATGGTGGTGCTTCCAATACAACCGATACCACAGTTGATGGCGATATATTAACTATTACTAAAAGTTTCGACCCAGCAGGACCTTTAAACGAAGGAGTTGTGACCCGAATGACTATGGAACTTTCCAATGCATCGGCTAATGCTTTAACTAATGCCTCAATTAGTGACAGTCTACCTAGTGCAGTAAGTGGTGGTGGGCAAATGAAAATTTCATCTCCAGCTAACGCTTCTAGCACTTGTGTTGGAGCGTCAATTACTGCAACGGCTGATTCTAATTCAATTACTATGAATAGCGCTACTATTCCAGAAAGATTGGATAGTGGTTTTGGAAGTAAGGGAACTTGCAAATTGGAAGTTGATGTTGTTGCGGCAGCTGGAATTTATAATAATTTTGCTGTTGCTGATGCTACTCACAATAGAGCTGATAGCACTTCAGCTTCTACCGGAGCAATTTCTAACACTGCTAATATAGCCTTTAGCTCAACTATTGAAGCAAGCAAAACTTTTGAGCCAGATACAGTTAGTTCGGGAGGAAATTCAACAGTCAGAATTAGGTTGAGTAATAGTGGGAATGTTGGAATTACTAATCTTTCCTTAACCGATCCATTGCCTACCGGCATGGTTTTGGCAAATCCATTTAGTGCCAGCACAACTTGTGGTGGAGTTCCATCTTTTAGCGGAGTGGCTGGAAATTCGAGCATAACTGTTAGTGGAATTACAATTGGTGGAAATGCAACTTGCGATGTTTTATTTAATGTGAATGCCACTGGTAATTCAGACTGGGTAAATACTATTCCGGTTGGAAATATAACTGCTGATGGCAATATTTCTAATCAAAGCCCCATAGTTGGACCATTAAAGTTTAGTGCTGGCGTTGGAGTTAGTCTTTCTAAGACAGCTCAACCAAGCATAATTACTTTTCCAGGACAAGTTAGTAAGTTAGTCGTTGAAATTACCGCTGGTTCAACAGCTTTAACTAATTTAAGTGTGACTGACTATTTCACTGTTGATGGAACTAGTGGCGGCGCTTTAAATGGCATGAGAATTGCCCCAAATCCACAGAAATCAACCACTTGTAGCGGTGGAACAGTTGTTGCAACTAGTAACGGCACCTCACTTAGTGTTTCTGGAATTACCTTGCCAGCCAGCACAATTGTGCCGGCCTTTACATCAAGCTGTACTTTTAGTGCCAATATAATTTCAATTCAGCCAGTAGGTATCACTAATACAATTCCAGTCGGTGCAATTAGCAGTGATCAAGGGTTAAGCAATGCATCTCTTGCACAAGGTAATCTTAATACGCAGACTAGTATTGGTATTACTAAAAACTTTACGCCGAACAATATTAAACCAGGTGAAAGATCGAGATTGAAGGTAACCTTAGTTAACCCAACAGTTAATCCGGCTTCTAACGCCTCAGTAACTGATACTTTAGAAGGTGGACTTACGCTTGCGGAGAACCCTAATATAACCACAACATGCTCTGGTGCTACTATTAGCAGTACTTCAACTTCAGTTACAATTTCTGGAGCCACTATTCCTGCTGCTTCAGGATCTAGTCCCACAAGATGTTCTTTTGAGGCTGATGTAACTGCTGCCGTGCAAGGAGATTATCCCAATACCATTCCTGCTGAGGCTCTGGTTGCCACTCTTGGAGGTCAGGAAGGTAACAATGCAGAACCTGCAACTGATATTTTGCGAGTTAAATCTCCTCTAGAAATTCATTTAGCGATTGATTCTAAAACTTTAGATCTGGGAAATCCGGTAACTTTCACTACTGGAGATGCAACTAGTACTGCTGGCACACCAAAAACCATGACTATTGCAATTACTAACCCCAACTCTAGCGAATTAACTAATGTTGCTTTAACTAATGCTTTGCCGGCAAATCTGGCAATTTCTCAAACACCAAATGCTTCAACTACTTGTACTGGTGGATCAGTAAGTGCTCCTGCTTCAGGAACTAGTATTGCTTTAACTGGAGCCACGGTTTCAGGAATCAGCACCTGCACAATTACGGTTGACGTTGTAAGTAATATTTTTGGAACTCATACCGATTCAATTCCAGCTGGAAATGTAACATCTTTTGAAGGCGTAACTAATGAAGAGCCAACTAGTGCTCAAATCATTATTTCTAACCCACCAGTAATTAGTAAAGAATTTTCTCCTGCTGTAATGTCAGCTGGAGGGGTTTCAAAATTAACAATATCATTATCCAATGATAATAGTGCGGCAATTACTTTGACCTCTGATTTAGTTGATTCATTGCCAACTTCTCCTGGAAATCTTGTCATTCATGGAACTCCGGCTTTGGATCAAGGAACTTGCATCGGAACAGTGACGGCAAGTGGCGATAAAGTAACTGTATCCAGTGGCCTTTCAATTCCATCTGGCGGTTGTCAAATTAGTGTAAATGTAACAGCTACGACGGTTGGAACTTACATTAATAACATTCCAGCCGCCGCACTGAAAACAACTGCCGGTAACAACCAACAGCCAACTAATGCTACTTTGGATGTTTCAACTGCCGGATTTATTTCAGGAAAAGTTTTCAAAGATAATGACACCTCTCCTAATGGCACTTTTGATTTTGGAACTGATGAAATAATTTCTAGTGTTTCTATTGAACTTAGAAGTGGGGCAACCTGCGCAGGAAGTTTACTTGATACTAAAGTCACAGATGTTGGAGGAAATTACTTATTCTTTAATTTAAGTGCTGGAATCTATTCAGTATGTCAAAATGCACAACCAACCGGAACTATTAATGGTATTACAAGCAAGGGCGCAATTGTAAGCTCTAATGGTAGTACTGGAGACCCTGGAGGTGCTCTAAATCCAACTAGTACGACCAGTCAAATTACGGGAATTGATTTAAAAGGTGACGGTGTAGCAAGTGAAATTAGTGGTTCTGTTGATAATAATTTTGCCGAAGTTGTGCCAAGTACAATTTCAGGAACGGTCTTTTTAGATGAGAATAATAACGGAGTTCAAAATGGTGCTGATGATCGAATTTCAGGAGTTACAATTCAGCTTCTAAACAGCTCTGATGATTTCATTGACGACAAAGAGACGGATTCGGATGGTAATTACAGCTTTGCAGATATTGAACCTGGAACTTACTCAATTTTACAACCAACTCAGCCAGCAAATAGTAATAATGGTTTAACTGTTGCCGGAACGGTTCTAAATGGAGGAACTTCGGGAACTGCAACAGGAGTTCTGGTTACTCCAAGTAAGATTAGTTCAATAATTTTACCACCAAATGTTACAACTAGCGGTAATAATTTTGCTGAAATTCCTAATAGCAAAACTATCTCCGGTTCAATATTTCTAGATTATGACAATGATGGATTAGAAAATAACAGTGATTATGGCTTAAATAACATTACTTTAAAGCTAACCGGAACTGATTCTAATGGTAATTCTGTTGTTAGTCAAAGCGTGACTACTAACAGTAGTGGAATTTTCAGCTTTACTGGACTTCCAGCTGGAACTTACACAATTGATCAATTATCTCAGCCAACAGGAACCACAAACGGAACTACTACAGTTGGTTCTAGCGGAACCGCATCTAGTCCAACTACTACTAGCAGTCGAATTGCCAGCATTGATATTGCTAATTCTGATACTGTTTCTGGTGGATATAATTTTGCTGAAGTTCCAGATAATACGGTGGATTTGACTATCGCCAAAAGCCATAACCCTTCAAGCTTTGGGGAATATTCTAGTACGGGAGTCTTCACAATTGTTGTTGATAATATTGGATCGGTCGCAACTTCTGGTGCAATTACTGTTGTAGATACTTTGCCGGCTGGAATTACTATTGCTGAAGTTGTTTCTGCTGATGGTTGGAGTTGTAGTGGAGCGGCTGGAACCAGTACTTTAACTTGTACTACTAATAGCGTAGTAAATGGCGGAGTAACCGCTAAGGCTATCAAACTTAGAGTTACTGTGGCTAATGGAACTTTGGGTCAAGTTTTGATAAATAATGTTACTGTTTCTGGTGGCAATGAAACCAAAGGATTCCAAGGGAATAATAGTGCTTCTGACTCAGTTGGAATTTCATCAACCGCAACTGTTAGTGGAAGAGTTTGGCTTGACGATAATCAAGATCAAATTTTTGGAGTTGGTGAGAGAGATTTATCTGGTTGGAAAGTTGAGTTGATATTAAATGGAAGTGTGGTTCAAACTGCCACAACAGCTTCTGATGGAACTTACACCTTAAGTGGAATTGCTCCAGGAGCTGGTTACAACATTCAATTCCGCCAACCAAATACCAATATGATTTTTGGTGGAGCTGTAACTAATGAGAATGGTGTTGATATTAATGGGGGTGGAACAATTACAACTGACAACCCTTCAGGAGCTGATGTGAAGAATCATATTTTAGAAAATATGCAGCTTTCTGCTGGTGATAATATCACTCATCAAAGTCTTCCTCTTGATCCTTCAGGTGTGGTTTATGATTCAACTACTAGAGATCCAATTGAAAATGCTGTAATTACTATTTCTTACAGCGGAACCGGAACATTTACTCCAGCAGATGATTTAGTTAGTGGAAGTTCAGCTTTTACTACTGGTTCTAGTGGGTTTTATCAATTCTTGTTAAATCCAAGCGCTCCAAATGGTGATTATACTTTAACCATCACCACTTACCCTTCTGGATATAACAATGCTCCTTCAACTTCTATTCCCGTTTGTACTAATAAAATTATTGCTGGAACAATTATAAATCCAGCTAATATTCAGAGTAGCAGCTCTGCTCCCGTAGTTGGCATTACTCCACATGATGAAGATTCATGTATTGGCAATACGGACTCTTTAATTGGAACGAATCAGGACACAACTCAATATTTTAAGACTTTTGATATTACCCTTGCAACTTCAGCAGAAATTTTCAACAACCATATTCCACTTGATCCGGCCACCTCAAATAGCGTAGTTGTGACCAAAACATCGCCTTTGATAAATGTTAGTGTCGGTAGTTTAGTTCCTTATAAAATTAAGGTTGAAAACACTACTAATATAGTCTTTAACAACAGCATGATTGTCGATACCATGCCTCCAGGTTTCAAATATGTTGAAGGAAGTGCGTCAATTGATGGCATTAGTAAAGAACCCATTAAAAATGGACGCGTGCTAACTTGGACAGGAAACAACTTGGCTGCAAAGTCCATAATTGAAGTTAATATGCTCCTTGTTGTCGGTACTGGTGTTCAAACTGGGAAATATGATAATAGGGCTTATATTCTTGATAGCACCGGCTCAAATACAATTTCCAATGTTGGAATTGCCACGGTAAATGTGGTTCCTGATCCGATTTTTGATTGTTCAGAAATTATCGGCAAAGTCTTTGACGACACCAATAATAGTGGATATCACGATGAGGGAGAAGTTGGAATTCCTAATGTTAGAGTTGTAACGGTTAATGGTTTGTTGGTTACAACTGATGATTATGGCCGCTTCCATGTTGCTTGCGCTCAAATTCCAGATGCTGATCGCGGCAGTAATTTCATCATGAAATTAGACACCAGAACTCTTCCAAGTGGATATAAAGTAAGTTCCGAAAATCCAAGAGTTGTGCGCTTAACTCGCGGTAAAATGACCAAGCTAAATTTTGGTGCCTCTCTAAGTAAAACTCTGCAGCTTGATTTAAAAGACGAAGCTTTTGAGAAAGGTTCTGTTAGTTTGAAAAAAGAATGGGCTAAGGCTTTGGCAACAATTCATGAAAAAATTAAAGAGGGAGTAACTTTGGTTAAAATTAACTATCAAAAAGAAAAATCTGAAGATAAGAAACTTTCTAAACAGCGCCTAAAAGAAACTTCTGGAAAGATTAAAGACTCAATTAAAGATTGTTGTGAGAACACAAAAGTCAAAAAGAAGTTAATTAAAAAGGAGGATGCGAGATGAAAAAACTAATTATCTTATTATCCGCTTTAACCATTTATTCAAGTCAGGCTTTATCATCAGATTTAGATTGTCGTACTAAAAAAGAAAAAGACTCTCCTTTTAGCGTTACAATTAATGACGAAGATGGCTCTAAACAGGCTTGCAACGATTTAAAGCTTAAGAAATCTAATGTTCAAATTCGTTTTGATTCTTTAGAACTTGATCCAAAACTTAATATTACGGCTTATCCAAATGGCGTTGCTCGCGGAGAAAAAGTTTCATTTACGCCTTATTCGAACTATTTAGCTTTCATTAAAAAGGCTGAAATTAGGCTTTTCAAAATCGATAAATCAACTCAAACAACACCTTTTAAAACCATTACAATTAAACCTAATTTAAATCAAAGCGTTGATTTGGAAATTCCACAGCAATTGCTTGATGATGAAATTCAGTATGTTTTAAGGGTTTATAATGGCAAAGGGCAATTCGATGAAACTGCGCCAAAATTTCTAAAGTTACTCGATTCAGAAAGATTAATTGGCAATGAGGAAAGTCTAAAACGCGAGCAAAATATCGGTTATGGTGAAAGTCATCTGGCAATTCAGAATATTCCTTTGAAGGGTGGAACTATTACCACCAATGGTGATTCTGTTGCTAAAAATAGCACAATATCAGTTTCTGGTCGTAATATTCCTTTAGCCGATAATGGTAGATTTGCAGATAAGCAAATTGTGCCATCGGGAGATCATATCGTGGATGTTGAAATTAAAGATGAAAAAGGCGAAATTTCTGATTTAACCAGATTATTAACTATTCCAAAAAACGACCTTTTCTATGTGGCATTGGCCGATTTAACAATTGGACAAAACAATGTTTCAGGTCCAGCTTCAACAGTTACTCAAGATTATTCCAGAAAATATAAAGGCAGCACTTATTTTGATGGAAGATTTGCTTTTTACTTAAAAGGAAAACTTCAAGATGACTGGATTTTAACTTCCAGCGCCGACACTCAGGAGCAACCAATTGAAGATTTATTCTCCAATTTTACCTCCAAAGATCCACGCTATTTACTAGAAAGATTAGACCCGAATTCCTATTACCCAGTTTATGGTGATGATTCCACGGCCATTGAAGATGCTCCAACTAAGGGTAAATTTTATGTTAAAATGGAAAAGGGAGATACCAGTCTAATGTGGGGTAATTTCAAAACCCAGCTTTCTGGCAGTGAATTAATTAATTACAGCCGCGGTCTTTATGGTGCTAACGCTAAACATCGCAGTGTTAAAACCACTTCGTTTGGTGAGTCAAAAGTTGAGTTTGATGGTTTTGCTGCCGACCCAGGTTCTTTGGCTTCTTATGAAGAATTACGCGCAACAGGCGGTTCTCTTTATTATTTACGAGTTCAAGATATTGTTACAGGCTCAGAAAGACTAAGAGTTGAAGTTCGTGATCGTGATTCTGGAATTGTGCTTTCCAGCAAATATTTAACTTACGGAACAGATTACGACATTAACTACATTCAAGGCCGTCTTGTGCTTAATCAGCCACTTTCTTCTACTTCCAATGCCGAAACTTTGGTTAGTAATGGTGCTTCTGGCGGAAATCCAGTTTTCTTAGTTGCCGATTACGAATATACTTCATCAGCGGCCGATATTGACAATTTAACCAAAGGTGGAAAAGTTGGAGTTTGGGTAAATGACCATGTTAAAATAGGGGCAACTGCCTACAATCAAGGCGGAGATTCAATTAATCAAGATTTAAAGGGCGGAGATTTAACCTTAAGATATAAACCACAAACTTATGTGAAGTTTGAAAGTGCTCAATCTAAAGGCTCTGGAGGTGGTTCTGTTTCGTCACTTGATGGCGGATTTAGTTTCGATCGTAATGTTGTTAAAAATGCCAAAGCCAATGCTTTTCGCTCCGATCTTTCATTGGCTTTTGAAGAAATTACCGATAAGAAATATTTTGGTAAATTAAATGCTTATTTTGAAACTTTAGAAGAGGGTTATTCTGCTCCAGGAAAAATGACCAATGAAGATGTAAGAATTTTCGGTTTTGATGGCACTTTCCCTGTAACTTCCAAATTAGGAATTCAGATAAAATCTGATTTCAAGCAAGCTCAGGAAACAGGAGATATTCAAACCAATGAAGCAATTGCCAATTATCAAATTAATTCTTCCAGCATTTTTTCAGTTGGTGTTAAAAATGATTTAAGGAAATTAAAAATAAGCACCGAAAATGTTAATAATAGTAATATTCTTGCTGAAGATGGACGCAGAATCGACTTTGCCACTAAATTAAATTATGCCCCAATTTCTGAAAGTGGAGTTAAAAAAAATTACGAAATTTATGCCACAGCTCAAGCCACAATTAAAAGAGACGAAGGACGAGATAAAAATAATCGTGTTGGTCTTGGTGGAAAATATGATGTAAATAAAAAAGTAACTGTAAATGGCGAGGGAAGTGTAGGAAATGGTGGTTTTGGTAGCAAATTAGGTCTTGAATATCGCGCCACAGACCGCACTTCTTATTACACCACTTACCAAATGGATGCTCAAAGAACCGATTTAGGCCAGCGCAGCCGCAGCAGTTCTTTTGTTTCTGGTGCCAAATCTAGATATTCCGATTCTCTTTCAATGTATACCGAGCAAAAAAGCCAAAAATTTGCCGGCAATTCCTCCAGCTTGTTAAGTGCTTTTGGGCTAGATTTGGCCGCAAGCGACAAATGGACTTTTGGCGGAAAATTTGAAGCAGGAATTGTTTCAGACGAAGCATCGGGAGATATTGAAAGGCGCACTTTGTCGGTTAATACTAATTATTCCAAAGACAAAGTTAAATATTCTACCATTGCCGAATGGCGCCATGAATCGGGAAATATTCTCGGAGATTTAAACAGTTATTTACTAAAAAATAATCTTAGCTACCAAACTACTCCAGATTGGCGCTTTTTGGGTGAAGCAAATTTTGCCATCAGCAAATCTGAATTGGGCAGTAATTTGGAAGCCAATTACATTGAATATTCTAACGCTTTTGCATACAGACCAGTTGAAAATGACAAAGTTAATGCTTTAATTCGCTACACCTATTTAAGCGATCTTGCCAGCGCCGGACAATTGGCGGCAAACGCAGTTAATGCTGCCAATGACTTTGAGCAAAGAAGTCATGTATTTGCAGGAGATGCAATTTTTGATGTTATGCCACAGCTTTCAATTGGTGGAAAATTAGGTCTAAGACGCGGTGAAATTCGCTCAACTTCCAACAAAAATAATGAATGGTTCACAAGCACGGCCTATTTGGTTATTGTAAGGTCAGACTTGCATATTGTTAAAAAGTGGGATCTTTCAGTTGAAGGCAGATATTTGGAAGCAACAGAAGCAGAAGATGCTAAATCTGGAGCGCTTATTGCCCTTTATCGTCATGTTGGTGACAATGCCAAAATTGGTGCCGGCTATAATTTCACCGATTTCTCAGACGATTTAACCGACCTTAGCTATCGTAGCCAAGGATTCTTCTTTAATATGGTTGGAAAATTCTAAAATCTCACCATAATCTCTGCTTAACCAGCTTAATACCAAAAACCTCCTTGAAAGATAATTCTTAATTTTAACTAAAAATGCAAAGTTCAAAACAATCTCCTGCCAAATTGACGGATAGTCAAAATGATTATGTTTCTAGCAGAGAAGAAGGAGAAAATGTTGAATATTCTTTCGAAGAATTGCAAGAGGTATCATTAAAATTAAAGAATGCAGCAGTAGAATCTTTAAAAAGTTTGGATGATGAAATTAAGGATTTGGAGAGTGGTGAAGTTTCTCAATCTAACGGTAGCAAAAGAACTCCTAAAGAAAAAAAGAGAATAACTTTCAGCGAGGAGGGCTATGAAGCATTAAATGAAGAATTTGACAATGCGGCGTCTGCGTTATTGGAGTTTGTCTCTAGAGTTATATCTGGAAATGCAGATAATTTTCTGTTGGAGTGTGTGATACTTTTCTTTGATAAAATAAAAGAAGAAGATTCAATAAAGGGTGCGATAGAAAAGTTTGAAGCGGAAGATACCATAACAGGAGGTCTTGTTGCGGTCTCGGAATATTTAAGGGGGGCTGTTAAGGCTTTTAATTTGTTAAAAGATTTAAGTTTTGTGGCTGAAGGCAATCCGGAAGTAATAAAAACAGAAGTGCTAAATTGCTGCTCCATATTGATAACGACAACTTTAAGTTTTCTAGAAGTAGACCTTGTTATTTCTTATTTAGATGAAAAATTAGGGCTGATAGAAGCGTTAAAAAAAGATAAATACACTCGAGCTCAGGAATCTGAAGATAAGGCATCTAAAGCTGAGAAGGAGTTGATTGAAGAAGAGGAGCGGGGGGGAAATAAATCTGTGGGTGGAAAGACTTCTAAAAAGAAACCCTCCGTTAAATCGTCGTCAAATAAAAAAAAGGCACCAGCAGATTCAGTAATTAAAAAGGTTAAACAGCCAGATTTATTAAAACAAACTTCAGTATTAATAGAAAAAAGAGCGCTAGATGACGATTCAAAAGGTTTGGTTGTGACTGGAGGCAAGAAATCTGACGCTAAATCACATCTTCCTAGCACAGAAGATTTGAGTGTAATATTAAGGAAATTTGTGAGCTGGCAAGAAAGTGATGATAGCAAAGAAGATAAAAAATCCGGAGATGTTAAAAGAAATCTTAGATTAGAAGGCTCGGAAGAAAAAGCAATATTTGTGCAATTTTTACATGTTAATGCAGAAATTAAAGATGATGCTGTTTTAACTGAGTTAACAAAAAATTATGGCGAAGAAGGAGAGTCAATTTATGCGCAAATTATTTCTCTAAGAAAGCAATTAATAAGCGAAGAACCTTTAAAAGAATCCTCAGACTTGCCTGCAGAAAATACAGAATCTTCACCGCAAGAAGTCCTTATTAAATTTGCTTTAGATAAAAATAATCAAAAATTAATTAAAAAATGCTCCCAAATGCTTGGGCTTGAGGTAGGGGTGGGAGAATTAAAAATATTGGTTGAGGATTCTAAAAAAAATAATTCCAAAGAGATTGAAATTTTACTTCAAGGAGTTAGAAATTTGGTGGGTGCGGCAGCGCAATTTGTAAAAGATGGAAAAGCTGATTTTGTAGACAGAAATAGATTAACGGATATGAGAGGAGAAGATAAGTTAGAAATTCTCCTTGATAAGGTTTGCGAAGATAACTTACCTTATTTAAGAGAGGTTATGGTTGCAGTTAGTTCTAAATTAGAACCTGGAAGACCAAGATCATCATCAGAGCCAAAATCATTTATTCCTTTAAATACTGGGGTTGTTTTAGGGGCGGTACATCTTTAATTAAAGATTATCCTCATTTTTCAAAGTGGCAATTTTACCTTTGCTGTAGATTCTAAAGTTTTACATGGTGTTGGTTTTGTAGTTAAAACTATAAAGTCGGGCAGGCAAAAAGCTGTGGTAATTTTTTGTAAGAAAACTATTATTCAGGAAATAAGACGATTGTTAAGACTATTAATGCTAGAACTTTGGCAGATTTAAAAAGAAATCTTGAAGATCGTGGAATTGAATTTATCGATGATGAAATAAGAGTTGGGGCCACTTTGCTTAAAAATAAAGATAATTAACAATATCACTTAACGTCATATTCAAACCTCTTTTTGTAAGCAGATACAAAATCATTAAATTGCCCAAAATATAAATACCCAGATCCTATGAAATTTCAGAAATGCATGTCGGCAAAAAGCTTATTATTATCCCTAATCTTATTATTTACAGCTTCTTGCACAACAGATTACAAAAGTAGTGTTACCTACCAAAACGAGAGAAGTTGTATAAATTTATTTAAATCGGGCAATTATTCAGAAGCTTTAAAGTTTTGTGAAAATAATTTCGATGAAAGGCACAAATCTTCTGCTTACATAATATCTCTCATACATAAAAATGGTCTAGAGCGCTGGGTGAGTCATCGACATGAAATGAAATGGTTGGCAAAAACAATAAATAGCGCTTCTTCATTAAGGCTTGGAGATATTCATGCTTATGGTCTTTTTAATAATCCAGATTATGCAAGAAGCCTTCTTTTTTATAAAAATGCCGCGAAGGATATCAAAAATCAACCTGCTCAAGATAAAGTTGCTGACTTAGCTCAGTTAAAAATAGTTACGGCTTCAGATTTTTCTCAAAAAGCTCTCGAGGCAGAAAAACTTATCATGGTTAAATTTCTTAAGAAAAATTTTAAAATAAACGCCAGAAATAAGTCTTTTGAAGAAACCCAGAATATTCTTCATGAAAAGTTAAAAAATAGTGGAAAACTTAATTATAAACTCGCTCTTGATTATCGAAATTTTAAATTTACTAAATTGAAGCTAAAATCTGAGCCATTTAAATTTTATCACAAAGAGTTCATTTATTTTAAAAAAGCCGCCGACCTTGATCATGATAAATCTCAAGTAATTATTGCGGAGTTTTACAAATCGGGAACTCACGTACCAATGAGCTACAAAGATAGTTTCAATTATTACAAAAAAGCGGCACTTCAGAATAATGTTGAGGCTATGGCTAATCTTGGAATTATGTATAAATTTGCTTATGGAACCAAGGAAGATGAGGACAATACTAAATTTTGGCTAGAAAAAGCTTCGAAAATGGGCAGTTTGGACGCAAAGTTTTATTTGGCAAAAATGTATCAGGAAGGCTATGTGGTGGAAAAAGATTTGGAAAAATCCTTAAAAATTTATAAGGAAATTGCTGATTCAAAAGAAAGTCCTACATTTACAAAATCAATAAGCACCTTATTGACGGCGATATTTTATTATAATGGCTATGATTTTGATCCAAATCCTAAAGTTAGCGCTCGTCCTGAATTTTATCAGCGCCGTCCAGTGCAAGGATATGTGCCTTTTGAAATGAGTTTTTCATTGTCAGATAAACTAAATAGTAAGGAAGCAATATTGAAGGCCCTAAATTATTACAATAAATCAGCCTCTAAGGGAAATAAGACATCAATTGTTGCAATAGCTAATATTTATGAACATGGCACCGGAGTAAAGAAGAACTTACAATTGGCGCGCAGTTTGTATCTCATAGCCAATAATATGTCCAGTCAAGACGCTGGAGAGTCAAGGGTAAGAAGCGTGATGACCCAGAAAGAAGTAGAAAACTCAACTCAAGTAGGCATAAAATTATGGAATGGCATGGTGTTACATAACAGGAAAGAGCTTTACAGGATTAAGGGTGAAGCGGCATTTATTAATTAATTATCTCGAATAAAAACTATCGAAACTAATCGCCATAATAACCCTTGAGTTCGATAATTAGATTGGTAAATAAATCGTCATTCTTAAGCCCTTTTTCGGGCTTTCATCGGCTTTAATTCTGCCGCCGTGAGAATTTACTACATCCATCACAATTGAAAGTCCTAACCCTGCTCCAGGGCTTTCTTCGCTTTCTTTATCTAAATTCCTTGAATCATCAATGCGGTAGAAAGGTTTGAAAATATTGTCTCTTTGCTGCGGTGAAATTCCAATTCCATTGTCATCAATAATGATTTTTAAAGTTTCGTCTTTAATTTTTGCTGAAATTTGCACTTCATCACCATAATGCAAGGAATTATCGACTAAATTGCGCATTGCCCTTCTGAAAGTGTCTTTTTTTAGCAGAATTTCTAAATCTTTGCTGATCTCAATATTGGGAATAATGTTTTTATTCATTTTCTGATAATATTTAACAATTTCCTCAAGGAAGTTTTTAATATTAACCTTTTTAGCCTTTTCGCGCCTGGTGTCGCCAGATTTAGAAAAATCTAGATACTCATCAATTAATTTCTCCATATCTGAAATATCTGATTTTAAATCATCTACCGCTTCATCTTTGGACATCATTTCTAGCTGTAATTTCATTCGAGTTAATGGGGTTCTTAAATCGTGAGAAACAGCTGAAAGCATTTGAGTTCGTCCGGTTATTTGGCGATTTATGCGGTCACTCATTTTAATAAAGGCCAATCCGAGAGATCTAATTTCTTTGGCTCCCGATGGTTTGAAAGATTCGTTATCTCCTCTTCCTAATCTTTCCGCCGCAATATTTAATTCTTTGATGGACTTAATTTGATTTTTAAGAAAAACAATGGCGATGAAGGAAGTTAGAAATGAAGTGAACATTAGCCACAATGTAAAAACATATTTTGCGGAATTGGTGACTCTTTTTTCTGGAACGAAGAATCTAATTAGTCCGGTTTCAGTTTGGGTTGAAAGGACAAATAAATCTTCATCAGTAGGATGTTTTGAGATGTAAAAAGGAAAAAATCCTCGGATTTCTAACTCAATTTTAAAGCGATTTAGGGAATCAATAATTGGAAATGGGTTAAGGAAGTCTAAAATTTTGTTACTTTCTCTTTTTTGACTAATGGTTATGGTCTTATTCCTAAGCCTTTTTTCTGGAACAAATTCAAATTCTAGCCCAATATTTTTTGCAAATTCCTCTGCCAATGGTATGTTACTTTTATCATCGATTGATTTCTTAATGAAGCTCATCTCGCCAATAATACTTCGGGCTCTATGTTTGCTAATATTGTCAACATAGGTGTAGAAAAAGACATAAATGGCAACGATTTGCACAACAATTGTTGGAATTACAATCATTAAAACAAAACGAGAGAAAATTGATCTGGGAATTACTCTTCTTAAAAACAAATTTTATAGATAATTAATGGTTAAGGATAAAAAAATTCTAATTATTTCTGGCGCTACGGCCAGCGGAAAGTCTGCTTTGGCTTTGGAAACTGCAATTGCAAAAAATGGTGTTGTAATTAATGCCGATTCAATGCAGCTTTATGAAGAATTGCCCATTCTTTCTGCTCAGCCTGCTAAAGAAGATCAGGCTCAGGCTCCTCATTTTTTGTATTCTGCGTTAAAACACAACCAAAATTCTTCTTTGGCATTGTGGCTGGAAATGGTAATTAAGGAAATTAATTGGGCTTTTGAGGGTGAAAAATTGCCAATTATTGTGGGTGGAACGGGGCTTTATTTGTCTAAATTAATTGATGGAATTAATGAAATTCCGCAAATTGACGAAAATTTAAGGTTGGAAATGCGCCAATTGGCGGAAAATTCAACGCGGGAAGAATTGGTAGAAATGCTTAAAGATTTAGGAGAGGAAAAGATAGAAAATTTAGATAAGCAAAGATTAACCAGAAGATTGGAAGTTTTAAAACAGACGGGAAAAAGCCTTTCTTGGTGGCAAGATCAGCCTAATAAAGTTTTCTATCCCAAGGAATGTTTTGAACATATTAACGTTAATCTTCCAAGGGATGAACTTTACAGAAATTGCGATGAAAGAATGCTTAAAATGTTTGAAAATGGTGCTTTGAAGGAGGTGGAAGAATTAATTTCTCAAAATCCTGATGATAATTCTTTAATAACTAAAACCATTGGTTTTTTAGAAATTAAAGATTATTTGCAAGGAAATATGAGCAAAGAAGAAACAATTAATTTAGCTTCACAAAAAACCAGAAATTATGCCAAAAGGCAATTAACTTGGTTTAGAAATCAGTTTTCTTTTTAAGTTGTTTCCATCTTGAGAATGGATTTCTGCTCATATTTTATCGGCTTTAGAAAAATTTATTTAGTCAATAGTGATTGTAATTCACCATCTTGATGCATTTCTTTGATGATGTCACATCCACCAACAAATTCACCATTAACATAAAGCTGAGGAATCGTTGGCCAATCGGAAAAGTTTTTAATTTCTTGTCTTAATTCGGCATCTTTTAAAACATCAATATCGACAAAATCAACCCCAATTGTGCTTAAAATATGGCTGACTGCGGCCGAAAAACCACATTGTGGAAAATCTTTGCTGCCTTTCATGAAAAGAACGACTTTGTTGTTTTTAATAGTAGATTCAATTTCGTTTTTAATATTTGACATAGCTTTGTTTTTTAGTTTGATAAAGTTTTTAATTGCATTGCGTGAAGAGTAGTTCCTAAGTGATCTTTCAAGGCAGAATTGACCATTTTATGTTGAGCAATTCGGCTTTTTCCCGCAAAAGAAGAATCGGTGATTGTAACGCTGTAATGGTCATCATCTCCTGCTAAATCGATTATTTCTATTTTTGCTTCTGGAAAAGATTCCTTAATGAGTTTTTCTAAATTTTCCTGCTTAATTGCCATAAATGTAAATTTAAATTTTGTGCTGTTAAAAAATTGTCATCTTTTGCTTCACCCAGGATGACAGTGTTTACTACAAGTAAGATTGCGGGTTCACCGCTTCTCGGCCTTTTCTTAATCCAAAGTAAAGTTGTGACGATTTAACATTTCCAGTTGAGCCAACAGTTGCAATATTCTGCCTCTTTTTAACTCTTGATCCTCTTTTTACAAGAGTTTTGTCTAAATGGGCGTAAGCTGAAATCCATCCGCTGGAATGTTTTATGATGATTAAATTTCCATATCCACGAAGTTCGTCGCCAACATAGGCCACAACTCCATCTTCGGTTGCTACTACTTTTGCGCCTTTAGCAGCTTTAATGTTAATTCCGTCATTGTAAAGTCCACCAGCTTTGGGGCCGAATTTGGAGATTATTTGTCCGGAAGCTGGTTTGACAAATTTATTGTTCTTGCTGGCAACTTTTAATTCTGGAACTGGTTTTGGTCGAGTCTTAATAGACTTACTAGGTGGTTTTTTGTAAGGTTTGGAGGCCGATTTTTGCAAAGGTGCATTTTTGTTAATTCTTAGCTTTTGCCCAACTTTAATTGTGTAAGGTGATTTTAAATTATTAAGGGCAACTAAACTGTTAACATTCATTGCATAAGCTCTTGAAATGCCGTAGAGAGTGTCCTTCCTTTTAACAATGTGGTAATTATCTTTAGGTAAAATAATTTTTTGACCAACTCTTAAGATGTAAGGTGCGGTTAAGTTATTGCGTCTGATTAAGTCTCTTAAAGAAGTGTTGTATTTCCGTGAAATTCCATAGATTGTTTGTCCAGATTTTACTTTGATCCAACTTGGTTTCGGCGTGATGCGGCTGGTGCTTTTTTTGGAATAATTCTTGTAATTTTGCTTGAAATATCCACGATCATAAACCTTCGAGCTTTTGTCAATAACAGGCGCTCTTTGCTGGCTACAAGATGAAATAAGCACTATTAGCAGTAGAAAATGGAAAATTCTAATCACTGTAATTTATTGAAGTAATTTTGCCCTCATGCAGGGCGGAAAAATTTCAGCGAGTCTATTAATCACAAACCTAATTATCAATTAATGTTTCTAATTAATGAAATTTTTATTCTAATTATTGGCCTTTGTTTTGGCAGTTTTATTACAATGGCCAGTCATAGATTTTCTGACGAGAGAATTTCTGTTAGTAAGTTTATTTTTAAAGGTTCGTTTTGTCCAAATTGTGGAAATGGCCTAAAAATTCGTCACTTATTCCCTGTTCTTTCTTGGATTTTCTTCAAAGGTAAATGTGGTTTTTGTTTTGAAAAAATTTCCATTCGCTACCCACTAATTGAAGTTGGAACAGCAATCTTATTTCTGGTAATTTTCTTTTCTTTAGGTTCTGTTTTTAGTCTTAAATTATTCTTGATTCTGCTAATGGCGGTGACCTTGATGATTATGACGGTGGTAGATTTAGAATATTATTTTATTCCTGATTTCACGCAGGTTTTTCTGGGCTTCCTAATAGTGATTTACCATTTAACAATTCCTTCAGAATATAATTTTGAATATTATTACTATTCTGGAGTTTTGCTTTTGGTGGTTGGTTTGGGTTTGCATTTCGGATTTCTTCTATTAACCAAAAAACAAGGGATTGGTGAGGACGACATTAAATTCCTCTTTTTTGCTGGTTTTATGCTTGGTGTTCATCAAATATTAATTTTCATGATTTTAAGTGGTTTATTTGGTATTATTTTTGGTCCAATTTGGAAATTTCTTAAAAAAGACGACACTTTCCCCTTTGCCCCAGCTTTAGGATTAGCATTCCTTGTTTGTTTAATATTTGAAATTGACTACATAGAGTTTTTCGGAATGTTGCTGTATTGGGCTCAAAAATACATCACCCAAACCGCTTATTAAGCATTGATTTAAGATTTTTGTTTTGTACAATCGTAGGGTTTTTAAAACCTAAATTTTACCTACAAATTGCGCTTAATGTCAATAATGACAATCTTACCTAAAAAAATTTCAATGAAGCTAAAGTCCTTGTTGGTAATTTTTGCGCTGCTTTCCTTGTTGACAGGCTGTATTAATGATAATCTTGACCCCATTGATCGCAAAACTGGAACAACCAGAAATGATCTAGAAACATTGATGTATGGCGGTAGATCTGCAAAAAAAGATGATTCTTCTAAAACCAAAAATGCCCCTAGTTTTGCTGCAATTCCTACATCTTCCAGAATTATTGCCATTCCAACTTTGCCGCAAAAAAGGGCTAACAAATTAGTTTCAATTTCTGTGGGTGAAGATATTGACCTTAAAGATGTTTTAATTGAGTTGGCGCGCTCCGCAAATCTAGATCTAGATCTAGATCCCAGAATTAGTGGAGGAGTTATTATTAACGCCAATAATCGTCCTTTAACACAAGTTTTAGACCGTATTTGTAAAATGGCAGAACTTCGCTACAGCTTGGAAAATGGTGTTTTGAATATTAAGCGAGATCTTCCTTTTGCTACAAATTATCAGGTCAATTTTCTAATTGAAGACAATCTTTGGAGTGAAGTTGAAGATAATATTGGCGAATTGCTTGGAACTGATTCTGCAGGTGGCTCAGTTTCTTCAAATAAATTAGCCAACATTGTTACTGTTTTTGCCAATAGTGTAGATCAACAAAAAGTTGCTGAATATTTAAAATGGGTTCGCAAGAATGCTTCTGCTCAAGTCTTGATTGAAGCTAAAGTTGTTGAGGTTAAGTTGGCCGATGAATATCAAACTGGAATTGACTGGAATTGGAATGATGGCGCTGGAATCATAACTGGAGATGCGTTAGCTGGAAGCCCTTATCTCACGGCAATTATTCCAGAAACCGCTTTATTTGGCAGGGGTCTTACGGCAACCATTAACGCTTTAGAAAAATTTGGTGAAACTAAGGCCATATCTAGCCCAAGAATAAATGCCTTAAATAATCAGCCTGCGACTCTAAATTTTACCAAAAAGGTGCCATATTTAACTTTCGAGCTTAGTAGTGATACCACTGGAACTGGCGGTTCCGACACTACTGTTACTAATTCTGCTCTTGAAACTACCATTAATGAAGAATTAACGGGAGTTCAATTAACCATCACCCCTTCGATTGATTTGGTCCGCGGAGAAATTACTCTAGATGTAAGGCCGTTACTAACTGTTCAAAGTGACACATTAACAGAAAATGTGATCGACCCAAATCAAACTGACTTGTCATTACGGGTTGTGGCAACCAATAGAATTCCAATCATTGACACCAGAGAACTTCAAACTATTGGAAAAATTAAAAATGGCAGCACAATGGTAATTGGTGGGGTGATGACTGAAGATAGTAAAAATGAAAATAATGGCGTTCCTTATCTGTCTAGAATTCCTCTCTTAGGAAATTTATTTAGAAGTACAGTTAAAACCACATCAATGGTGGAAACGGTTATTTTCGTTAAAGCAACAATTATTAGTCCTAATGATGGAGTTGGAAAATATGATCGTGATATTCACAATGTAGGATCATCTAGCATTAGACCTTATTTTTAATAGTTCTATTTATTCTTCTTCTTAAAATCGCCTTCTAGCTAACAATGAATTCAATTTTAAAATACATTCTTTTAACCGCACTTAGAGATCGTCTTTATGTAGGTTTATTCGTAATTTTACTAGCAGCTTTTGGAATTTCTTCTTTAGTTGGTGGAACCGTTTTAGTTGAGCAGATTCAAGCCAAGTTAACCTATGTAGCCGGATCTTCCCGTTTAATTTTTGCTGTGGGAATGATCCTCTTTGTGTGCTTTTATGTGCGCAAATCTTTTGAACATCGGGAAGTTGAGTTCATTTTGTCTAAATCAATTTCAAGACACAGCTTCATTCTAGCCTATCTTTCTGGTTTCATTTTGGTGGCTTTGCTAATAATACTGCCTTTAATTGGTCTGCTATTTTTAATGAAAGCCAACGTAATTGGCCTGCTTTATTGGTCTTTGAGCGTTATTCTAGAAACTTTCATCATCATCACCTTTTGTCTTCTGGCATCTTTAATATTAAAAAGCGCGGTTGCTGCGGTTTTAGCATCGCTGGGTTTTTACATCATGTCGCGGATGATGGGATTCTTTGTGCTGACCATTGAAATTCCAAGTGCAGCTTCTAATTTTTCCAGTCTTGATAGTATTTTAAAAGCAGTACTAAAGTTCATTTCTGTAGCTTTTCCAAGAATTGATCTTTTCTCCAAAAGTGAGTGGTTAATTTACGGAGTGACCGATTATTCCGAAATTACCCTGATTCTAACCCAATCAATAATCTACATTCCATTGTTGGTTTTAATGGCTTTGTACGATTTTAACCGCAAACAATTCTAACAGTCTGAAATGTCTAGATTTACAATTTTCAATAATCTACATCGTTTCTTTATTTCTGGATTCCTGCTGCTTTTTGCTTGTCAAATTGCCTTTTGGTTTAAAGCCGAAAAAATTAAACCAAATATTCACATCGTTCCAAAAGCCCCAAGTGCGCAATTGGTAAAAATTTCCTCCTTTGGTGATTCACAATTTTATTTCCGCCTTAACGCTTTAAAAATTGAAAATGCGGGAGACAGTTTTGGTCGTTTCACGCCTCTAAAAAATTACAATTACCAAGATCTCTACAATTGGTTTAAAATTTTAGACGGCCTCGATTCTCAATCAAAATATGTTCCAAGTTTGGCGGCCAACTATTATTCAATGACTCAAAATAAGCCAGACACCAAATACATCGTTCAATATTTAGATGAATATGCCAGCCGCGACATTGATAAAAACTGGTGGTGGCTTTATCAAGCCCTTTACATTGCTAAAAATACTTTAAAAGATCAAGATCTGGCCTTGCAGTTGGCTTACAAATTAAGTGAAAATAATAACCCTAATGCACCGTTCTGGACCAAACAATTTCCAGCTTTCATCAAGGCCGACATGGGAGATGATTGCGGTGCATTTTTGGTGATTAAGGATATTTTGCAAGATGCAAGCGCATCAAAAATTTCCGTCGAAGAAATGGATTTCATGCGTTATTTTATTGGAAAAAGAATTTCCGCCCTTAAAGAAAAGAATTTTGACCCCAGAAAGTGCCAAATAAAGAAATAGAAAACAAAATAAATCAAATAATAAATCAGGCTCTCGATGAAGATTTGGGAGAGTTGGGAGATTTAACCTCGAATTTCACTATTCCTGAAAATAAAAACATTAATTTTAAAATCAGCAATCGCGAAGCAATAATTTTGTGCGGCACAAATCTTATTGAGCAAATTTTCAGCAATGTTGCGAAGCGCTTAAAATTGCCAAAAGTTAATCTTAAAATAAATCACCAAGATGGAGAGTTTTTAGAAACAAACACATCAATAATTCAAGGCAGTGGTAATGCGCGAGTAATTTTAGCTGCCGAAAGGTTGGCTTTGAATTTAATGCAGCATTTAAGCGGTATTGCAACGGTTACGCGTCAATATGTTGAGCAAATTCCATCATCATCAAAAACCCAAATTCTAGATACCAGAAAAACTCTCCCAGCTCTTAGGATTTTGCAAAAATATGCCGTTAAAATTGGCGGAGCAACCAATCATCGCATGGCACTTTTTGATGGAATTTTAATTAAAGACAATCACATTGCCGCTGCCGGAAGCATTGAGAATGCCGTTAAAATGGTACGAGAAAATTTGTTAAAGCAGAATTTACAAATGCCAATTGAAGTTGAATGCGACAATTTAGATCAAGTTTTACAAGCCACGCAGTGTCAAGCCAACATCATCATGCTCGATAATATGAGTTTGCAACAAATTCAAAGTGCAGTAAAAATAATTAATTCTGCTGCGGGAAATAAGGCGAAAATTGAGGTTTCAGGCGGAATTACTTTGGGAAGAATCAAAGAAATTTCCACACAAAATGTTGATTTTATTTCTATTGGAGCCCTAACTCACTCGGTTAAGGCTGTAGATATTGGACTTGATTTCTCCTAAAAACTTTCCTAACAAAAAAACGCGCCCCGTGGGGCGCGTTTTTTCATCTCAAAGAATATTTTCTCAATTCTCGGTCTAGCCTTTTAAATTCAGGCATTAATCTAGCAACCTCTTTCCAAAAACTTGGGCTGTGATTTTTAACTTTAGTGTGGGCAAGTTCGTGTAAAATTACGTAATCGATTAATTCATCTCTTAAAAAAACCAAACTCAAATTCAGGCTAATATTGTTTTTTGTTGAACAACTGCCCCAAATACTTTTTTGTTGCCTAATTGCAACTTTGCCAATTTTAAATCCGTGAGTTTCTGCCAGCTGGCGACAGCGTAAAATTAGGTAATGTTTTTTGTCTAGAATTTCCTCTTCATTTAAATCTTTTTGTAAATTTTTCTTAATATTTTGACGAGTTTCTAGTCGTATTTGCATTTTTTGCAGTGAATTTCTGACCCAAATAATTTTTGATTCAAAGAATTCTAAAGCTTTTTTTTGCGAGCAAGATTTGGGGAAATTAACTTTAATTTTTAAGTCTCCGCCAATTGAAATACGGATGCTTCGGGTTTTGGTATGTTGAAAAATAACATCTTGCCACTCAGCTCCAAGTTCGGGAAAAGTGTAAATTTGAACAATTTTAGCGGGCATTTTTTGTGCCAATGATTGATGCGATTAACAGTGCGGATGAAAAAGTAATAATTGCTGGGCTGGCAGGAATTGCAAAAATTGTAGCAAAAAATAATCCTCCAATGGCGCAAATTAGTGAAAAGAAAATTGCCAGAAACATCATTTGAGATGGGGTTTTGGCAAAATTACACGCAATGGCTGCTGGCATTAAAATGATGGAAGTGATGAGGAAAATTCCCACAATTTTTACCAAACTGGCTACCATTAAAGCGGTTAAAAGCAGGAATTGTAATTCTAATTTTTTAACTTTAATGCCTGAAATGCGTGCTAAATCTTTATTAATTGTTGTTAGTAGAAGTTTCTTAAACCACATGAAAATTGCGACTAGAACTAAAATTGCTACAAAATAAATAATAAGAACTTGGCTGTTACTTAAATTTCTTAAATCGCCAAATAAATAATCTTCAAGGTCAATTTCGCTGGGGAAAAATGTTAGTAAAATCATTCCAGAGGAAAGTAAAACACAGGCCACAATTCCAATGATGGAATCGGAGGAATAAAGATTTTGCTTTTCCAGTAAGAAAATTAACAAGCAAAAAACAAGGGCGCAGGCCAAAATTCCGTAAATTGGTAAAATGGCGGCAATGGTTGCAATTGCAAGGCCAAATAAGGAAGAATGAGAAATGGCATCGCCAAAATAGGCCATTTTTTTCCACAAAATAAAAACCCCAATTGGAGCGGTTGCAAGAGCAATTCCAATGGCAGCAAGAATGGCATTTATTGATGATGATTCAGGCATTTTTATTTTTTTAATAGGTTATTTGAGAAAGCACATTAAACTTGACTAGATAGCGCAGTCAAGCCATTTTGTTTTGGTTGTATTAATAAATTTAGGAGATTAAAAAATGGACAACAGTAACGAAGAGCTAAAAAAGAAGGTTTCAAAGCATAGAAGGGACCAAGTCGGAGTTATTAGTCCGGATGTAATCGCTTCAGCTCAGGCTACTCAAAAAGCATTAGATCAAAAAGGAGTGACAATGCCGCAAGATGTGAATACGGGTAATCCCCAAGCTTCAACAAAGCTAAAAGCGGGAAAAGAAGGCGCTAGAAAGGTTTCCTTTAAGGAAGGTGCTACAGATGAGTGTGGAAATCAGATTTAAGAATGACCAAGAAATCAATCCTCTTTATTGTTGAAAAAAATGTTATTTCAGGAAGGTCCGACTTTGGTTCTTCCAATGATTTATTGCTAATTTACCAAGCATTGTGTTTGGGTTTTGATGTTTTTCTTGCCACTCCAAGCCAACTTCATCTTAATTCTTCCAAAATTAACGATTTTCCTGCATTAAAAATTCTTCATCTCAACCAAGCGGAAATGACTCGGAAAATAATCCGATCATTTAAAAAACAGGTGGTAAATTGTTTTTTGGCCATTAACGATTTGAGCGCAAAAGAAGATTCGAAAATTATGCTTGAAGGCGCAAAATTGGAAAAGATTAACCTTGAAGAAATGCCAATTTTTAATCGTGCTGAACCGGTTTCTTTAAGTAGTGAATTTTATGAAACTTTAATTAAATGGCAGAAATTTGGTCTTAATATTTTACCTGATCCTTTCTTAAATAAGATTTTTGGTGACAAGTTGGCCATTCACTTAATTCATCAAAATGAAGCATTTGCAGGTATTGATTTACTTAAAAATGTTAAGTTTGGAAAAGGTGAAAATGAAATTAGCCTCAAAACTAAAATTGTTAAAATTAGCAATGAGAATTTAAGCGCTGCGCAAATTTTTCAGTTCCACAATTTATTGAAAATTGGTGATCTTAAACAGGCGGAGAAATTATTTGCAGATGAATTTAATATTTTTCAGAAGGGCGTTTCGGAATATTTAGATTTTCACCAATATTTAGATAATGATTCAATTATTAAGCCGTTAAATTATTTTGGTGGAACTGGAATTGTGGTGGCTAAAAATCAAGTTCTAGATTTTAACTCAGCGGTTCAAAACGTTGTTAAGTCCTTTCTAGCTTTAAGAGAAGATTGCCAAAAAAGTGGCAATGAGAATTTGGCCTTTTTGCCTGAAATTATTATTCAAGAAAGAGCAACTAGGGCAGATGAAGGAGATTTAAGAATTCTTTTTTGCGCAGGAGAATTACAAGATATTTTTGTGCGAGTTAACCCAGATTTTGCTAAATTTGGCGCCAATAATTTTCATCATGGTGGTCACGCAGAAAGTCTGTTTAAGCATTACAATCTTAGTAAAAAAGGGATTGATGAGATGGCTAAAGATGGCGCTGATGCGGATAAAACCCAAGCTCTTTACGGATTACTTAAAACTTTAAATTTCTTAAAAAGAATTGAAATTTTCAAGAAATATCCAATTATTGGAGCTGATGCGCTTTTAACTAAAGGTATTGATGGTGCTTTGCGTTACGCCATTAATGAAATTAATTTAACTTCTCCTATGGGTCAGGTGCAAAGTTTGCAGTTGAATATTGCGGTTAAATTAAGTGATTTTGCAGTTCAAACTTTAAATGAAAATGGCTTTAAAATTTCTTTAGAAAAATGGCAAATTGTGGCTGATTATTTTACAAATTCAGATTTGGAAGAAATTAAAAAAGCGCAGGAAATTTTGTTTAAGAACCAGAGTTTAGAATCTTCGGTTGAAGAGGAAATAGAAAAATCTTTATTAGATGATTTTTCTGCAGAAACTATTAATCAATTGGCCAATTACTTCAAAGAATAAATAATGGTTACTTTTGATTTGATGATTTTTTCACCATTAAATAATTTGGCTGGCTCAGATTCTTGATCATCAAAGCTGGCCATTTTGGACATTGCCATTGGCGCTCTGCGTTGATAAAGATTATTGTTATTCTCATTAAATTTGACAATTTCTCCTAATTCCATTTCTAGTGCTTGGGCAATTTCTATGGCCTTATGTTTGGCATTTTTTATTGCCAATATTCTGGCTTGAGATTTAAACTTTTCATCATCGGAAACTTCAAAATTGGGGCCAGAAATTTTGTTAATACCAATTTTTCCAATGGCACTTACAACTTTTCCAGTTAGATCAATTTTGCGAATTTTAATTTTAATTTGTTGAGAAGCTTTGTAGCCAACAATTTTATATTTAGATGGACAATAATCTTTTCGACATTCCTGTATTACCGACTCATATTTTGGTGCTACTTGGTAAGATGTTGAGACAATATCTTTTTCATCAATTCCCATTTTTTCTAATTTTACAGCAAGTTTTTTGGCTTTATTGTTAATTTTCTCTTGAGCTAGTGCAGTTTCCAAATCTTGATCTTCAATGGTTAGGTTGATGTGGGCGATGTCTGGAACTGATTCCACTTCGGCTTCTCCAATAGCTGTAATTGTAATGTTGCTTTTGGGTTTGCTGGTTTTATTTCCAGATTGGATTGCCAGAGTTGCAAAGCAAAATGAAGTTACTACAAAGCAAAGTAACAAAAGTGATACGGTGAATTTTAGGAAAATATTATTGTCTTTCATAAGTTTTATTGGAGGTTATTTTTAAGTTATTATTTGCTTTGAGAAAGTGCAGTTAAAATTTCCTGATGAATTTTATCAATGCTTTGACTTCCATTTATGACAACAATTCGTTGTGGATTTTCTTGAGCAATTTGTAGAAAACCTTGGCGAACTTTTTGATGAAATACTCGATCCATTTTTTCGTAGCGGTTATTGTCGGCCCGAAGTTTAATCCGCTCAAAAGAAACATCAACATCAACATCAATTAAAAAAGTAATGTCGGGTGCAAAATTGCCAATTGCAGATTCTTGAATGTTGTTAATAATTTTTAAATCAACATCTTGTCCAAAGCTTTGATAGGCAATTGTGGAGTCAAAAAAACGATCGCAAATAACGATTTCATCTTTTGCTAGAGAAGGTTTAATAAGTTTTTCAATGTGGTTTCTTCTAGCAGCAAAATTGAGCAATGTTTCGCAAACTCCATCCATTTTATCCACATCTCCGCCAATTAAAATTGACCTAATATCTTCTGCAACCTTTGTTCCACCAGGTTCACGCGTTAAAATTGCGGAAATTTTCTGATCATCAAAATATTGCTTAAGAATTTTGGTTTGAGTCGATTTTCCACTGCCTTCAACCCCTTCAAAAGTGATAAATTTTTTCATTATTTTAGAGACTTTGATCCTTGATTAAAAAAGAAAGATCAGCATAATTCCATCATTCTTAAATATCACCCAAATATTAACCTAGAATTTACCATAAAATGCCCGAAATAAGTCGTTTTCTTGGAATTGTAATTTACATTTATTACGATGAACACAGCCCTCCACATTTTCATGCAGAATATGGGAAATATTCAATTTCTGTTGAAATAAAAACTGGAGTAGTCAAGGGTCATTTTCCGAAGAGGGCTCTAAGAGCAGTTCTTGATTGGTTCGATGAACATAAGGAAGAGTTGTTAAAAGATTGGCAGTTGGCAGTAGAAGGAAAGCCGCTAAATAAAATAAAACCATTGGAATAAATATGTTCAATTATCTGGTGAAAAGTGCCAAATACATCAAAGATTACAAGGTTTGGATTACATTCTCCGATGGCCAAAATGGTGAGATTGATTTGGAAGAAAAAATAAAAAGCAAAAGTGGGGTTTTCGAGCCTTTGAAAGATGTTAATTATTTTAAAAATTTTACAATTAGAGGCAGTACTCTTTCTTGGAAAAATGATGCTGATATTGCTCCTGAATCTCTTTACGAATTATTACTAACGCAAAATAAAACTAAATAATGGAAAATTTCGTTCCCCCACAAGTTGGATTAAATCACTCAACTGAACTTTTAATTAAACAAAGTAAAAAAGGCGCAATTGGCGTTGATTTGCCGGAGATTCCTAAATTTGAATTAAGAATTGGTGGAAAAGCTAGGGTCGAAATTGGTTTGCCACAAGTTAATGAGCCGCAAGTGATTCGTCATTTCGTGCGCTTGTCTTCTCAGAATTATTCAATTGATGGTGGTTTTTATCCGCTTGGTTCTTGCACGATGAAGCATAATCCACGTTTGAATGAAAAAGTTGCTCGTTTTAAAGGTTTGGCCAATATTCACCCTTTGCAAGATGAGTCAACTGTTCAAGGTGCGTTGGAATTAATGCATAATTTGCAATTTTGGCTTAGCACTTTAACTGGACTTGAAGAAGTATCTCTTGCTCCTGCTGCGGGCGCGCAAGGGGAACTTTCTGGAATGTTGGTTATTAAAAAAGCTTTGGAAACTAAAGGACTTAAAAGATCAATCGTTTTAATTCCAGATTCTGCTCATGGAACAAATCCAGCAACAGCAGTAGTTTGTGGTTTTAAAACTAAGGTTATTCCAAGTAAAGATGGTGTGGTTGATTTTGAAGCTTTCAAGCAAATTTTGGCAGAAAATAAAGATGAAATTGCAGCAATTATGTTAACTAATCCGAATACTTGCGGAAAGTTTGAAACAAAAATTAAAGAAATTGCTGATTTAATTCATGAAATTGGTGCTTATTTTTATTGTGATGGAGCTAATTTTAACGCCATTGTTGGCAAGGTTAGGCCAGCAGATTTAGGCGTGGATGTGATGCATTTTAATTTGCACAAAACTTTTTCAACTCCTCATGGAGGCGGTGGACCAGGTTCTGGACCAATTGCAGTTCGTTCTGATCTTGGGCAGTTTTTGCCTTCTCCTCATGTTGTAAAACAAGGAAAAGGAAGTGAAGTTGCATTTAAATTTGTTACTCCAGAAAATTCAGTTGGAAAAGTGAAAGGTTTTCATGGTCAATTTGGAATGATGGTTAGAGCATTAACCTACATGCTTTCTCATGGATCTGACGGCTTACAAAAAGTTGCGGAAGATGCGGTTTTATCTGCCAATTATATTTTGTCAAAATTGAAAGATCATTACCACGCTCCTTTGGAAGGACATTGCATGCATGAATGTTTGTTAACCGATAAATTACAAAAAGCCAAAGATATTGGAACTTTAGACATTGCTAAAGCTTTGGTTGAATATGGTTTTCATCCAATGACTGTTTTCTTCCCATTGGTGTTTTCAGGCGCAATGTTAATTGAGCCAACTGAAACTGAAACGAAAGAATCTATCGACCAATTTATCAATACCATGATTTATATTTCTAAGGAAGTTGAGAAAGGTGAAGGTGATAAATTTCACTCTTACCCAGTTTCTACTCCAATGAGAAGAATGGATGAAGTGAAAGCTGCTAAGAATCCTATTTTGACTTGGATGGAAGAAGGAAATTTGAATTAATTTCTTGATTGTAAGAGCAGAAGTGATTTTTATTTTGTGGCGTGAGTTTGGTGCAAGATAGGACAGAAAATATTTATGCAAAAAAAAGCACTAGAATTTAGTGTTTTCTGCAATATTTATCTGTTTCCAGAACTTAAGAGTTGGGAAGTGGGGAAAATTCCACTTCCTATTACTGACTAATTCCAGCTACATCCAATCCAGAATCTTTAACATTCAGTGCCTCAGAAGGAGATACAGCTTTTTCAAGATCTGTTGCTCCTGGGTTTACACCGTTAAAATCTGTTAGTTCTGCTGTTGTGCTTTTAAATGGCGCTAGTCCATCTATTGCTGCTCCCATATCAGTTTCAAATGCTCCATCGTTAAAAGATTTGAAGGTTCCATCCACACCGCTACCTAAAGATAGCGTGTTATCCAAATTATTACCTTCCATTGATGTTCCAAGCTTACTATGAATTGGGGGAAGTTTAGAAGGATCGCTGGATGGTAGGTTTCCTGCGCTTCCCTGTACATCAGCATGTTTTGACGAACCCATCGTTGCTATTTCACCAGCACTTGGCCCTGATTGTTCTGCCATAATTTCTCCAAATTTTAATTATCAATTGCTGCAAGTGCAGCCATATTTAAGATTTCGTTAACAGTTGAGCGCATTGGAACTATTTGCACTGCTTTTTCAAAGCCAGTTAGAATTGGCCCAACTACTGAGCATTCGCCCATCTCTTCTAAGAGTTTAGTGGCAATGTTAGCAGAATGCAAACCTGGACAAATTAGAATGTTGGCTGGCGCTGTTAGGCGACAGAAGGGATAGAAGGCTAATTTTTCGGCGTTAAGAGCTACATCGGCACTCATTTCACCATCATATTCAAATTCTACGCTCATTCCATCCAAAATTTCTACAGCTTGTTTCATTCTGCTAGATTCCTTTTTAAGGGCGCTTCCAAAGTTAGAAAATGAAAGAAAAGCAACTCTTGGAACAAAGCCTAAATCTTCAACTTTTTTGGCAGTTTGAATGGCAATTTGGGCCAGTCTTTCTGAAGAAGAAAGTTCAGAACAAGCAGTGTCGGCAATAAAAATGGTGCGATTTTTGGCAACCACCATTGAAATTCCAAGTGCAACTTTGCCTTTCTTGTTTTTAATTACTTGCCAAATATCGGTTAAAGATTTGCGATAACCTCTGGTAATTCCGGTAATCATGGCATCTCCAGTTCCACAAGAAAGCATAGAAGCGGCAAAACAATTGCGATCATGATGAATCATTCTTTTGCAATCGGAATATAAAACACCCTCTCTTTTTAATTCATTGTAGAGATGGTCAACATATTTAGTGGTTTCGTTAGAAACAGAAGCATTGTAAATCTCGATTCCTTCTGGAGAAATTCCCATTTCTTCCATATTTTCCAGAACAATTCTTTCTTTACCAATTAGAACAGCCTTACCATAGCCGTGATCACGCCACATTGAAGCAACTCGAATGCTTTCTGGTTGCTCACCTTCGGCAAAAATCATTTTCTTAGGATTTTGCTTTAATTTTTCAAAAATTAAACTCAAAGAATTGGCAGTTGGGTCGCGTCTAGCTTGAAGCCTTTTGGCATAGGCATCCCAATCTTTAATTGGTTTTCTTGCAACTCCAGATTCAACAGCGGCTTTGGCAACTGCAACTGGAACAACGCTAATTAGGCGATTATCGAAAGGAGTTGGAATGATGTAATTTGGGCCAAACTTCATGTCATTTTTTCCGTAAGCTTTCATTACGTCATCTGGAACATGTTCGCGAGCCAGTTCTGCAATAGCATTAGCGGCGGCAATTTTCATTTCCTCGTTAATGGTGCAGGCTCGAACATCTAAAGCGCCACGGAAAATGTAAGGGAAACCCATAACATTATTTACTTGGTTTTCATAATCACTTCTGCCAGTTGCTACAATTGCGTCTTTTCTAACTTCATGAACTTCTTCTGGAGTAATTTCTGGATCAGGATTAGCCATTGCAAAAATTACTGGGTTTTTAGCCATTGATTTAACCATTTCTTTTGAAACGGCACCTTTTACTGAAAGACCCAAGAAAACATCGGCATTTTTCATTGCGTCAGATAAAGTTCTATCTTCAGTTTCAGCGGCGTGAGCAGATTTCCACTGATTCATTCCTGCCACTCTTCCTTTGTAAATAACGCCTTTGGTGTCACATAAAATGGCATTATTGTGGCCAACTCCCATGGATTTTAAGAGTTCTAAACAGGCAATTCCAGCTGAACCAGCACCATTTACAACCACTTTAACATCTTCAAATTTTTTGTTAGCAATGTGAAGCGCGTTAATAATTCCGGCCGCCGAAACAATTGCTGTTCCATGTTGATCGTCATGAAATACAGGAATGTCCATTAATTCCTTTAATTTGTTTTCAATAATGAAGCATTCTGGAGCTTTAATGTCTTCAAGATTAATTCCGCCCCAAGTTGGGCCAAGATATTTGACTGCGTTAATAAATTCGTCCGCATCTTCAGTTGCAACTTCAATATCTACAGAATCAATATCGGCAAAGCGTTTGAATAAAACTGATTTTCCTTCCATGACTGGTTTTCCAGCTAAAGCGCCCAAATTTCCAAGCCCAAGAACTGCTGTTCCATTAGAGATTACTGCTACATAATTTCCTTTTGCGGTGTAATCATATGCCAATTCAGGGTCTTTAGCAATTTCCAAACAAGGAATTGCAACTCCTGGAGAATATGCTAAAGCTAAATCTCTTTGAGTGTTAAGTGCTTTGGTTGGAGTCATTTCAACTTTTCCTGGTTTTCCAGAAGAGTGAAAAGTTAAAGCTTCAATTTCGTTGTTCGGTCTGTTGGACTGAATTTTATTTTTAATTACCATATTCGCGCTTTATTTAGTGTGAGAAAAACCTGATTAAAACAGTTTGTTTTAGGAAGGGGGGAGATTATTTGTCGAGGAGATGAAAGTCAAAAAGATTCTGTTATTAAAGAACCTAAGGAACAATCGTTTCTTCTGGAGAAGACGCCAAATCTTCAATTTCTTCTCCTATTAAATCTGGATCTTTATTAAAAATGCCATGTTCATTTAAAATTGAAGTGACATAAAACTTAACTTCTTGGGCTTGAGATTTCAGTTCTGGCTCATCAAAAGGAACTTTTAATTCACATCCTTGGAATAAATAGTCAGATTCCTCTCTTTCTGGATTATCAAAAGTGATAAAAACTTTTATGCAGTGAGAAATTTCCTCAAGAATAGATTCTTGATCATCTCCACCGCCATATTCAATAAGTTGAATTTTATCTTCATCCTTAATGGCCCGAAATCCTATCCCGTCAAGGGTAATAAGCATTGCTTCAATTTGTTGCATGTGATTTAAATTTCTTCATCAAGTAAATTGCTAACTCCTAGCAAAGCCAAAGTATATCCTTTAATTCCAAAGCCTGTAATCGTGGCATTAACAATGTCGGAAAGGAAAGATTTATGGCGGAATTTTTCTCTTTTGTAAATGTTGGAAATGTGAATTTCAATTTTAACGCCTTCAAAAATTTCCAAAGCATCACGTATAGCGATGGAAGTGTGAGTGTAAGCGGCGGCATTAATGATTATTCCGTCAAACTTATCAACGGCATTCTGGATAGATTCTACTATTTCTCCTTCGAAATTATTTTGCTTAAAATCGATCTCAAAACCTAATTCTTTGGCCAATTGTTGGCAATTATCTCGTGCTTTTTCTAAGCTTTCGCCGCCATAAATTTTGGCATCTCTGCGGTCGAGCATATTTAAATTGGGGCCGTTTATAATTAAGATTCTTTTTTTGGACATTTCTTGCAATATTTAATTTTTAAGTAAAAGAAGCTAGTGACTGGAATTGAAAATACATAAAGACTGCCAATTATTGTAAGTGCCAGCCAGGGTTTAATGATTAGGCCGATGGTAATTAATCCTAAAATTAGCATAGTTAGATAGAGAAAATCATTTCGAATTGGAATTTTCTTAATGGAAATTGTTGGAATTTCGCTGGCAATTAAAATTGAAAGAACAAAACAATAAGCAAGGATAAATCTGGCATCACTTAGAATGTAGATTGGGCCGAATTCAAAATGAAGAATTAAAGGCAGCATTGCCATTGCGGCTCCACAAGGAGCTGGAATTCCTTTGAAAAAATATTTTTCTAATTCTGGATTATCACTTTCTTGGTTTAAAGCGGCGTTAAATCGTGCTAGTCTTAGTGACATACAGACGGCAAAAAACAGAACTAAGCCCCAATCAAAACCAAAAACATCGGCATTGCCAACCCACATGTAAATTATGAACCCTGGAACAACGCCAAAATTAACAAAATCGACCAGTGAATCAAGCTGCGCACCAAACTCGCTGGAAGAATTTAGATATCTTGCTAACCGTCCATCAACACCGTCTAGGAAGCCGGCAAACAGTAGGAATGAAACCGATATTATCCAATTTTCATTAATTGCAAATCTAATGGCGGAAAGGCCAGCGCAAAGCCCAATGATTGTGACCAAATTAGGTAATAATTTGATGAGAGGCTGAGATTGAATATTTTTATTGGAAGTCATAATTAAGCTTTATTCTTAAATAATAGCGGCATATTATTTGCGGCGCTAAGGTCCAAAATTCTGTTCAAAATCATAAATAAGTCAAATCATTTAATCTTTCCAATGACCAATAATTCTAATTTAAAATTAATGGCAAACGCCATTCGCTTTTTGTCGATCGATGCAGTTCAAAAAGCTAATTCTGGTCATCCCGGAATGCCAATGGGAATGGCGGATGTGGCTTCAGTTTTGTTTTCTGAATTTTTGAAATTCAATGTTGCCGATCCAAAATGGGAAGATCGAGATCGCTTTATTCTGTCGGCAGGACATGGCTCAATGCTGCTTTATTCGCTGTTTTATCTGGTTGGTTATGAAGATATTTCTCTTGATGATTTAAAGAATTTTAGGCAATTACATAGCAAAACCGCTGGCCATCCTGAATATGGTGAATTTTTAGCCACTGAAACCACAACCGGTCCTTTGGGTCAAGGAATTGCTAATGCTGTGGGAATGGCTCTTGCTGAAAGAATGGAAAATGCTAAATTTGGCGACGATTTAGTGAGTCATAAAACTTACTGTGTTGTTGGTGATGGTTGTTTGATGGAAGGAATTAGTTATGAAGCAATTTCTTTTGCCGGAAATTTGAAGCTTTCTAATTTAGTGGTTTTGTGGGATGATAATGAAATTTCTATTGATGGAAATGTTAATCTTGCTACTTGCGAGAATATGAAGATGCGTTTTGAATCTTGCGGTTGGAAGGTTTTAAAGGCTGATGGTCATAATTTTGATGAAATTAGAAGCGCGTTAAAAGAAGCGCAAGATTCTGATAAGCCTGTAATGATTGCCTGTAAAACTCAAATTGGTTTTGGTTCTCCAAATAAGGCTAATTCAGCTTCCGCGCACGGTTCTCCTTTAGGTGCAGAAGAAATTATTAAAACTAAAGAAAAGTTAAATTGGAATTATGCTGAATTTGAAATTCCAGAAAATGTGCTTCACGATTGGCGTGAAGTTTCTAAAAGAAGCCAAGTTGATTACCAAAATTGGCAGGGAAATTTAAATAAATCTTCTTCAAGACAAGAATTTACCGATTTCAAAAGAAAAGAATTACCAAGTTTTGAGAAAGAATTAGATGAATTAAAGGCTAAGGTTTTATCTGATAAAAAAGGAATGGCTAGTCGTAAATCTTCCGGTGAAGTTTTGGAAGTTTTAACTAAAAAAATTGGCCAATTAATTGCTGGATCAGCTGATTTAACAGGTTCGGTTAACACTAGAACTTCCAGCGCTTCGGTTGCAATTAACAGAGATGATTTTGCTGGTAGATACATCCATTACGGAATTCGCGAACATTCAATGGCGGCCATAATGAATGGAATTGCGCTTCATAGCGGCTTCATTCCATATTCTGGAACTTTCTTAGTATTTTCAGATTACATGAAACCGGCAATGCGTCTTTCAGCTTTAATGCGCCAACAGGTTATCTATGTTTTAACTCATGATTCTATTGGTCTTGGCGAAGATGGGCCAACTCATCAGCCGGTTGAGCATTTGGCAATGCTGAGGGCAATTCCAAATTTCAATGTTTTTAGGCCTTGTGATTTAATGGAAACCATTGGCTGTTATGAAGTTGCTTTGGAAAATAAAGAAACCCCTTCTGGGCTTTCATTAAGTAGACAAAATATTCCATTCTTTAATGGTAATTCTGCAGCTGTTGCAAAAGGTGGATATATAATTTCTGATTGTGAAGGAGAGGCGCAGGCAACAATTATTGCCACAGGTTCGGAAGTGGAAGTTGCGGTTAATGCTCAAAAACTATTAGCAGAAAAGAACATTGCTGCTAAAGTTGTTTCAATGCCTTGTTTAGATATTTTTGCAGCGCAAAGCGCCGCATATAAAAAGGAAATCTTGGGTAATAAAAATGATCTAAATATTGTTGTAGAAGCAGCTTTATCTCAAGGATGGGAAGGTTATTTAGGTCAAAAAGGAGAGTTTGTTGGAATGAATAGTTTTGGTGCTTCTGCTCCTGCTGACAAATTATATGAGCATTTTGGAATTACCGCCAAGAATGTGGTTAATATTATTGAAAGTAAATTGTTTTAATTTAGATATGTCTGAGAATTTACAATATGTTTTAAATGGCTACCAAGAATTCCGTCAAAAATATTTTGCTGGCGGTGATGATCTTTATCTTGAGCTAAAAAAAGGGCAAAAACCTAAAGTTCTGGTTATTGCTTGTTCTGATTCCAGGGTTGATCCAGCAATTATTTTGAATTGCAAACCGGGAGATTTATTCGTGGTGCGCAATGTTGCCAACTTAGTCCCTCCTTATAATAATGATGGTGGACATCATGGAACTTCTGCTGCTTTAGAATTTGGAATTACCGGCCTTAATATTAAACATATTATTATTCTGGGTCATTCTTATTGTGGTGGAATTAGGGCTTTAGTTGAAGGAAGATATAATTCTGGCAGGCCAGAAAGTTTCATTGATAAATGGATGGAAATTGCTCGACCTTCAATGCTAGAAACAATTGACAAATTTCCTCACGAAAGCGTTGAAAATCAAGTTACGCATTGTTCAAAATCAGCACTGATAAAGTCCCTTAGTAATCTTTTGACTTTTCCCTGGATCAAAAAAAGGTCCGAAGGAAATGACCTAACTATTCGCAGTTGGTATTTTAATATTGATGATGGAATGATTGAAGAATTTGATGAGAAAGATCAAGAATTTAAGGCTTTAAAGGTTGAAGAGGCCTAATATCTATAATTCTTGGCATAGGGAATATTTTAGGCTGCGAGCTATGTTTTCGCTTTTACCAATCTTTTTATAGAATCCTCTGTAATAATTTCGCTTTTCATAAATTAAGCCTTGATGCGATAACCAGTTTTGAAAATTCTAGAAACTGTGAAAATACAAATGCATAAGAACAAAATTACCACTGCTAAACATATTGGCAGACTAACATCTGACGATTCATAAAAACTCCAGCGAAAGCCACTAATTAGATAAAGCACAGGATTTGCCAAAGAAATTGTTTGCCAAAATTCCGGTAACATTTTGATGGAATAAAAACTTCCACCCAAAAATGACAGAGGTGTAATTACCAAAAGAGGGATGGATTGTAATTTTGGAAAACCATCGGCCCAAACTCCAATAATGAAACCCAGAAGGCTAAAAGTTATGCAAGTTAGAACGAGGAATAGGAGCATCCAGATGGGATGTTTAATTTCTAGATCGACAAAGAAAGTTGAAGTGAGCAATATTATTAAAGCAATCATAATCGATTTTGTGGCTGCTGCCCCAACATATCCGGCCAGAATTTCAACATAAGAAATTGGTGCTGATAAAATCTCATAAATTGTTCCTGAAAATCGGGGCATATAAATTCCAAAGGCGGCGTTAGAAATGCTTTGATTCAAAATTGTCAGCATTATCAAACCCGGAACGATGAACGCTCCATAAGCCACTCCATCAATTTCTGGCATTCTTGAGCCAATTGCGGTGCCAAAAACTATGAAATAAAGCACTGTTGAAAGAACTGGAGCTGCAATGCTTTCTCTGATGGTGCGAAATGAGCGAGCCATTTCAAATTTGTAGATTGCTGATATTGATGTGAAATTCATTTTATTTAACTAGTTGGATGAAGATATCTTCTAAGGAGCTTTGGTGGGTTTTCAAATCTTGATAAATAATGCCATTTTGCTTCATTTTTTCTAGAAGACTGGCAATGCCATTATTTTTTTTGGTGGCGTCATAGGTAAAAATAATGATTTGACCATCTGCTGATAATTTTAAATTTGAAGATGATAAATCTTGCGGAATTTCTTTGATTGGCTCAAACAACTCTAAGTGTAGTTCTTTTTGACCAAGTTTTTTCATCAAAACTTCTTTTTCTTCAATAAGAATGATTTCTCCTGCCTGAATAACTCCAATTCTGTCGGCCATTTGTTCAGCTTCGTCAATGTAGTGAGTGGTTAAAATTATTGTAACGCCGGATTTCCTCAAATTTGAAACCAAATTCCACATATCTTTGCGCAATTTAACATCGACGCCAGCGGTGGGTTCATCCAAAAATAATATTTTAGGTTCGTGAGATAAGGCTTTTGCAATCATCACGCGGCGTTTCATTCCGCCAGAAAGGGTGACGATTTTACTATTTCTCTTTTCCCACAAAGATAAATCCTTCAGGGTTTTCTCAATAAGAGCAGGATTTTTCTTTTTTCCAAATAACCCTCTGGTGTAAACTACTGTGTCATAAACTGTTTCAAACATGTCTGTCGTTAGCTCTTGTGGAACAAGGCCAATTAAAGATCGGGCGGCGCGATAATCTTTTATAATATCATGTCCACCAACTTTAATTTCACCGCTGCTTAAATTGGCAAGGCCACAAATAATGCTAATTAACGTTGTTTTTCCGGCGCCGTTTGAACCAAGCAAAGCGAAGATTTCACCTTCATTAATTTCTAGATTTATGTTCTTTAAAGCCTGAAAACCTCCACCGTAGGTTTTGCTGATATTGTTGATATTTATTATTTTATTGCTCATTTATTTAAAAAAATTCTGATAATTAATTTACCAAAAATTAGAAGATAAGTTAAATTTTACCAGCAATAAAAAACTAACTTAATCCTTCTCTTGTCGAATCAAGTATTTTCCGATAGAAATCATCCTTCAAATAAAAATTATTGAGAGTAAAAAATGAATATCAGAAAATAAATTGTCAGAAACATCAAGAATGCAAGACTAGATAAGAATATGAGTTAAGGGGTTGTGCCGAGATATTTGTAAAATAGTGCCACCTTACTAATCTGGCCTTATTTTATCTATTTTTACAATTATTGAGGATGATAATTCATATTTAGGAGAAAAGTTGTGTTATAGATGCTCCGTCTTCTTTTTTAACATTTAAAGTATCTGAAGTTCTTTTCCGTAAAGTATTAGTTGGTGATGGTGCTGCCATCGTACTTATTACTTCTTGTTGCTTGTTTTTTAGTTCTAGGAAGATTCCTTCTTCTATATTCTTTTAACAGACCAACAAGTCCTAATGCAGAGAGAGTCGCAATCGCTACACCAATAGTCGCCAAATCATGGTTTTTTGGCGCTTGCGGCACAAGACTTTCCTTTCCTTCTTCACATGGATTTTTTTCTAAATTTGGTGCTTGAGGATCGTATTCATAAGCCAATATTTGCAAATCAGCTGGTCCTGGTCTAGTCCTTATTTGTACATTTGTACATTCTGCAGAAAATTGATTTCTTTCGCCGTTTGTGGCTCTAAATAAATCCAAATCCTAATTCAAACAAAGTAAAAGTTCATCCCTGACAGCATAATCAAAGCCCTCCCTGTAACTCATGATCAACTGATCTGCAGTATAGCTCAACCCATCAGGACTCTCCAATAAGGAGATCATTTAATAATCCGTGTGTATGCTCCGCTCCTAAAGCATATACCTTCGCATGAAGAAAAATCTTGTTGCCTTGACAATAATTTGAGATGCAAATGTATCTGGATTTTCTTTCACATATCTTAAAACATCTTCGATGTCATCTTCATTAAATATATTACCGATACCAATATCTGATCCAATGGGCTACAAATGCTCGACGTAGTTTCCATTCCGTTCCAAACATCATCTTCGAAAAATCTAGCCGAAAGATCTGTTTTGAATCTATTTTGACCTAAAGCAAGATTCTGAAATGCGGCAAATAAAGCTAATATGTCAAGTGGATTCATTTTGTTTTTTTATAAATGCGCAATGTCTTATCTTAAATAATTTTAAGACCAATCACCATTTATGAAGATAGATAAAATAAGTCTGTATGATATTTTACGTTTATCTCGTCGTAACCCCAAGAATAATTGGCTGGAAAATTAAATGTTTAGACGCCCATATTTACAAAAATCGAAAATGGAAATTAAATTTTATTCAAGGATTTTTCAAGATCTGCTATAATGTCGCTTACATCTTCAATTCCAATTGAAATTCTAACTACATCGTCAGTTGAGCTGGCAAGAACTTTTTCTTCTTCATTAAGTTGGCTATGCGTTGTGCTGGAAGGGTGAATTATTAGGGTTCTGGAATCGCCAACATTGGCAACATGTGAAATTAACTCACAAGAATCTACCAATTTTTTGCCAGCAATATCGCCGCCTTTAATTCCGAATGTGAAAACTGCGCCATAGCCATTTTCTAAATATTCATTAGCTAAAGTGTGGTAAGGGTTAGATTTTAGGCCCGGATATTTGACCCAATCAACTTTTTTGTGAGATTCTAAAAATTCCGCTATTTTTAGGGCATTTTCGCAATGTCTTTGCATTCTAAGGGGCAGGGTTTCTATTCCAAGTATGGTTAGAAAAGCGTTCATTGGCGCCATAACTGCGCCCAAATCTCTAAGTCCAACCGCTATTCCTCTGAAGGTGAAGGCTAATTTGCCGCAGGCTTCATGAAATTTCAGGCCGTGATATGAAGGATCGGCGCTGGTTAGAAGTGGGAATTTGTCATTTTGTCCCCAGTCAAAATTTCCGCTATCAATGAAAACTCCGCCAACTGCTGATCCATTTCCGGTAAGGAATTTTGTGGTTGAGTTGATGATGATGTCGGCTCCATTTTCAATTGGCCTTGTTAAAGCAGCCGTTGCAATGGTGTTATCAACCAACAATGGAATGCCATTATTGTGAGCAACTTTAGAAATTGCTTTAATGTCAGAAACTGCCCCTTCAGGATTTGAAAGACTTTCAACGAATATGAATTTGGTTTTTGGGGTGATAGCATTTTGAATCTCATCCAAATTCTCGGTATCAACAAATTTTACATTCCAGCCAAATTGTTTGAATGAATTTTTAAATTGATTTATTGAGCCGCCATAAAGTTTTTTTGATGCAATAAATTCATCACCAGATTGTAGTAAATTATGAAAAGCGGTAAGCTGCGCCGCATGTCCAGAAGCGCAAGCAACTGCACCAACCCCACCTTCAATAGCGGCCATTCTTTCTTGCAAAGCTCCAATTGTTGGGTTGGTTAATCTGGAATAAATGTAACCAACTTCTTTTAGTGCAAAAAGATTAGCGGCATGCTCTGCGCTTTTAAAAACAAAAGAAGCTGTTTGGTGAATAGGAATTTGTCTGGCCCCTGTTTCGTCTGGTTTGTTGCCAGAGTGAACGCATAAACTGTTAATTTTCATAATTATTATTGTTTTAAGTTTTAATAAAATAGTGGATTTAATTCCTTCCTCATCAAATGATCGGATGTTATTAACATGTTTTAAATAGAATTTTTCTGAAGATCTGCAATTGAAACATATTCAAGGCAATTTTGATGACAGCTTTCCAGAATAATTTTGGGAGCAACGTCATTTTCTAATGCTTCTTTCCATCTTAAAATACATAAACACCATTTGTCGCCAGCTTTTAATCCTGGGAAATTATATTCTGGAACTGAAGCCGTTAGATCATTTCCCATGTTTTTACTAAATTGCAAAAACTCATCAGTCATTATTGCACAAATGATGTGTTTGCCATGATCATTTTGGTCTGTATTGCAGGATCCATCTCGGTAAAAACCTGTTTTGGTTTCAAAGCAGCAGGGTTTTAGTTTGGTTCCTAATATGTTGTTGGAGTTATTGTCGTTTGCGATCATAAAAGCTCCTCAATTTTTTTAATAATTTTTGCTGATTCTGGCTTGGTTGTTGATGCAAACCAAGCGGCTAGATTGCCGTCTTTATCAATTAAATATTTATGGAAGTTCCACTTTGGAGATCCTAAAAATCCTGATTTTTTATTAGCCCATAAATAAAATGGGTGAGCATCACTTCCTTTTACTTTAGAAATGAAGGTGAGGGGGAAAGTGATGCTGAATTTTTCATCAGTAAATTCTTTCACTTGCTCTATTTGTTCAAATTCTTGGTTAGAAAAATCTCCGGATGGAACGCCAATAATTACCAATCCTTGGTCTTTATATTTTTCATGAAGATTCTGCAACCCTTTATATTGTGGAGTTAGGCCACATTTTGAAGCGGTATTTACAATTAAAACTACTTTCTTTTTCAGGTCTGATAAATTGATTTTATTGCCATCCATTCCATCAAAGGAAAATTGATGAGCATTTCGAATTGTCATATTTGCCATTGCAGATGAGTAAAAATTTAACGTTATTAAAAGAAATATGATGGCTTTCATGATTTTTATCAATTGTGCTTAAGTCAAGAGAATAATGGGGATAATATTTCAACATTACATTTTATAATTCAATCGTCACCTTTTTTTGATAGAAAGTTGGATGATTATCTTCGCAAGAAATTAAAGATAGGATTTATTATTTAGCCAGAATCTTGCGCAAATTATTAATGTAAATGGTTGAACCAACTGCTGGAATAGTTTGAGTGATTAAATATCTTCCGCCACGAGCTATGGGGTAGGAAAATCCACCTGCGAAAATTGTGAAGCCAATTTGGTTATGGTAGGAAAATTCATCATCGGCGAACACATCGATTGAAAAGGTGATTCCGGGGTGATTTTCTTTGATTTTATTGATGGTTTTCTGCCACCTTGCCAATTGTTGAGCAATTTCTTTATCAACTTTTAAATTCTCAATTACTGAACTTATTTTGGAAAAATCATTATTTTCAAGAGCTAGGAAAATTAAATCATCAGCTAATTTTCCGGCTAAATTTTTGATTGCTGAAATGTTCTTTGATGTAATTGCTTGTCTTAAATTTTCATCATTTTGAAGATTTAAATTTGTAAGCAGAATGTCTAGAAATTGTGGGTAGCAAAAATTAACCGCTAAATTTTCTAATTTAATTTGCTTTAAAGAAGATAAAGTAAGTTCAATAACTTCAAGGTTGGAAGCGCTAGAATCTTCTCCAATAAGCTCAATTCCAACTTGTGTTAATTGGCGGTCGGCGTAGAGATTATCATTATTAGTTTTAACAACATCACCATTGTAGCAAAGACGAATGGGGGTTTGAATATCACGCATTTTGGTTGCAACTAATCTGGCAATTTGTGGAGTTATGTCAGATCTGAGAAGTAGAGTTTTTCCAGATAAATTATCGACCATTTTAAAAGATTGATCAGTTTTGGAATTAACCGCCAAGCTTTCTTCAAACTCAATTAAAGGTGTTTGAATTGGCTGATATTCTTTTTCATAAAAACTGTTAAGAAGAATATCAACCGTGCTGCGGTTTAATTTTGCCTCTTCGTCGATTAGGTCGTAAAAACCAATTGGTAGTAAATATTTTTTCATGGTATTTAAATTAGTTAGCTAAAAATTCTTTAATCATCAATAAATCTTTCCAAGCTTCTCTTTTTTTTGAAGGTTGGCGTATTAAATAGGATGGATGGAAGAAGATACAGGTTTTTATTGGGTCTTCTAAATATTCATTTTGGTAATCGTAAAATTTTCCACGGGCTTTGCTGATGGGGTCTTTAATTTCTAGGATATCCTGCATTGCAGTTGCGCCCATTAGAATAATTAATTTGGGTTTTTTGAGGAAAATATGTTTTTCAACGAAAGGTTTGCACATTGCCAGCTCGTCTTCAGTGGGGCGACGATTTCCAGGAGGGCGCCAGAATAATGTGTTGGTGATGTAGAGATCTTCGCGCTTAAAACCAATATTCTTAAACATTGCACTTAGTAATTCTCCAATTTCACCGCAAAAAGGAATTCCTTGCATATCTTCTTGATTTCCGGGAGCTTCGCCAATAATCATGATTGGTGAATCGGGGTTTCCGTCAGCAAAAACAGTGTTTGTGGCCATTTTTTTTAAAGAGCAGCCGTCAAAATCAAGAACTGCTTTTTTTAATTCATCTAAATTCTGGGCATTTTTAGCCATTTCTTTAGATTTATTAATAACATCGTTAATGGGAACTAGATTGCTGGTTATCTGAGAATTATTTGATCTTGCCGCTAATGTAGAAATGGCAGCAAAAGTTGTGATGTTTTTGTGATTAATTTGTGAATGAACTTTAGTTTCAATTTCTTGAACCTTTTCCTCTCTTGGAATTAGGCGATTAATTGGCATTTCCGAGATTATCTCATCAACTCCCGATTCCAGATAAAGTTCTAAAATTTTACTCATTTTATTTATTCTTCTGATGATTTAGCGATTTTTCTAATAAACTCACGGAAATCACTGGTTTTTTCAAAGTTTTTGTAAACTGAAGCAAAACGAACATAGGCTACTTTATCTAAACCTTCTAAGGCTTTAAGGGCCATATCTCCTAGTTTGGCAGAATCAATTTGGGTTTGTCCTTCGGTTTCTAATTTGCGTACAATATTGTTAACTAATTTATCAACTTGCAGCAAGCTGACTGGTCTTTTTCTAACCGCCATTTCCACCGATCTTTTTAATTTCTCGGAATCGAATATTTTCTTCTCGCCGCTTTTCTTAATAACCGAAATTTCTTTCAATTGAACTCTTTCAAAAGTTGTGAATCTAGAATCGCACTCTGGGCAATAGCGCCTTCTTTTAACGGCGTCACCATCATCAGAAATTCGACTGTCGCGAACTTGGCTTTCAAGATTTCCACAAAAGGGACATTTCATAATTTAAGTCTTATTTATTTTTTAGCTCTTTCAACGTAAGTGGCATCGGCCGTTTTAACAACTATTCTGTCTCCCGCTTCCACGAAAGGTGGAACTTGAACTTTAACGCCATTTTCTAATTCAGCTGGTTTGTAAGAAGAGGTGGCAGTTTGGTTTTTTACTACCGCGTCAGCACTTGCAACTTCTAAAGTTACGGTTTCTGGAAGAGTAATTTCCACAGCCTTTTCATTGCAAAATCCAACATTTATCAACATTTCATCTTGTAAAAATGGCAAGGCAGATCCTAGGAGTGCTTTGTTAAAATTTAATTGCTCGTAAGTTTCCAAATCCATCACTACTAAATCGTCCATATCCATGTATTGATATTGAAATTTCTTATTTTCAGTGTGAGCTTTTTCAATGTCGTCAGAAGATGAAAAGCGAGTATTAGTTTTAGTACCATTAGTAATGTGCTTCAATTCAGCCTGAATGTAAGCGCCACCTTTTCCCGGCTTTACATGGTCTCTTTTAATAACGCTCCACAATCCATTTTGATATTCAATAATATTCCCAACTCGAAGTGAATTTGCATTTATTCTCATAATTATTTTTTAATGAAGATTGAGGTTATGGTGAAGAAGATTTGATCCTTAAACAGGGCAAGATTAGTCCCTATGTCAAATTAGGGGTCTAGTTCGCTTTTACAAGAAAGGTTGTGGTTTATTTTTATTTTTTACGAAAGGAGTTTAAATCCGGTAAATGACTAGAGTAAAAAATAAAAAAAACCGCAAGATTTCGCCGTAAAAGTAGAACTAGGCGAGTTCTTTGACGATGGATTCGGTTACCTTTTTGGCATCTCCAAACACCATCATTGTGTTGTCTTTAAAGAATAATTCGTTTTGAACACCAGCGTAACCAGCAGCCATCGATCTTTTAACAAAAACCACAGTTGCAGAAGATTCTACATCTAAAATTGGCATTCCATAAATTGGACTGTCTTTATCAGTTTTAGCAGCTGGGTTAGTAGTGTCATTAGCGCCAATTACATAAACCACGTCAGTATTTCTAAAGTCATTGTTGATTTCTTCTAATTCTTCAACTTTTTCGTAATCAACTCCAGCTTCTGCTAAAAGAACGTTCATGTGACCTGGCATTCTTCCTGCAACTGGATGAATGGCATATTTAACATTAACACCTTGCTCTTCAAGTAAATTAGCCATTTCTGCAACAGCGTGCTGAGCGCCTGCAACTGCCATTCCGTAACCCGGAACGATGATTGCAGATGATGAGTTTTTCATTAGGAACGCCACATCTTCAGCGCTTCCTCTACGAACTGACCTAGTCTCTTCAGCAGCCTCTCCAGAACTAACTGCACTTTGCGCAAAGCTGCCAAAAATTACATTAATAATTGAGCGATTCATTGCTTTACACATGATGTAACTCAAAATTGCGCCAGAAGCACCAACTAAAGCGCCGGTAATAATTAGTAAATTATTTCCTAAAGTAAAACCTGCTGCAGATGCTGCCCAACCTGAATAGGAGTTAAGCATTGAAACAACAACTGGCATGTCGGCACCGCCAATTGGAGCAATTAGGTAAAGTCCAAAAATTAAAGAAAGAGCAACTAAAACAAAGAAAATGGTTTGTGAGCCAGAAATGAAGAACAAGACCAGAAGAATTAAAATTGAAGCTCCAAGAACGATTCCGATTAATTTTTGGCCAGAAATTTTAAAGTTAGAAGGGAAATTTCCGTTAAGTTTCAGGAAGGCAATAATTGAACCTGTAAAAGTGATGGCACCAATAACTAAGCCCAATCCAAGCTCAATTAAGCTGGCAGTGTGGATTATTCCATTGTGCAAAATTCCGAAAGATTCTGGTGCTAAAAGCGCTGCTGTAGTAATTAAAACTGCCGCTAAACCAACAAGAGAGTGAAAGCCTGCAACTAATTGCGGCATGGAGGTCATTTTAACCTTAAAGGCGATGAAAAAACCAATTGTACCACCAATTGCAATTGCCAATAAAATTAACAATTTATTTTCAACGATTGGTAAAGAAATTGTTGTTACAATTGCCAAAGTCATTCCAATCATTCCGTAAAGATTTCCTCTGCGAGCTGTTTTAGGAGATGCTAGACCGTAAATTGCGAGGATGAATAAAACCGAAGATGCAAGGTAAGAAATTGCTGCTAAACTGCTCATAAATTAAGAGTAAAAATGATTTAAATAATGAAGGCGCGGATATTGGCAGATTTGATTTAAATATTCAAGAAAACTTGAGTTGAGATAAAATAATCATTCGCAAAAATTGGAAGATTAAGGCCCTTTAAGGTTTTATCTAATCAACTAAAAGATTGCTCGTCTCCTTGTGAAGGATTATTGATATTAAATTTCTCTTTCCACAATAAAACAGGCTAAATCTCGCAGAATTTGGGCTTCTTTTCCAAAAATATTTAAATCTGCAATTGCTTGATTTTTAACCATTTCCAGATTTTTCTGAGCTTCTTTTTCACCAATTAAATGCACAATACTGGCTGGATCGGGTTTGTTCTTTTCTTCCTGAAAATCCAATAAATCATCTTTAATTTGGAAAGCTAAGCCAATATTAGTAGCGTAATTAATCAAAACTTGTTTTTCTGCAACATTGCAACCACCCAAAATTGCACCAGATTCAACGGCGGCAATAATTAATTTTCCGGTTTTTAAGTGATGTAACTTAAAAATTTCTTCTTGATTGAGGGTTTTATTTCCAGCTTCTAAATCTAACATTTGTCCGCCAGCCATTCCTTCAAAGCCAATAGCCTTAGAAATTGCATTAATTAATTGACACTTAATGTCTGAGGAAACTGTAAATTCGGCGCTAGATAAAATTTCAAAAGCGAAAGTTAAAAGGGAGTCTCCAGCTAAAATTGCCGTGGCTTCGTCAAATTTTTTGTGGCAACTTGGCTCACCACGACGGAAATCATCATCATCCATTGCTGGCAAATCATCGTGAATTAGGGAATAGACATGAATAAATTCTAAAATTGCACCTACATCTAAAGAGGCATCAATTATTTTTTTTTGTTTGTTGAAAAGTTGAGCAGCGGCAATCACCAAAAATGGGCGAATCCTTTTACCTTTAGTAAAGGCGCTGTAATTCATTGCCTTGGCCAAATTAGAGTTAGAGAATTTTTGTGGAGATGGTAAAAGATTTTTCATTCGATCTTCCACTAAATTGGCAATTTGTGAAAGTTCTGAGGTTAAATTAGTCATTTGATTGATTTTGAGGATTCCTGACTCGCTCGCCATTACTAAAAGAAAGGGCTAGAAAATGTTATAAAATAAATTTCGACAAATCGGCTTTGCCATTAGCTAAATCTCCTAAATGAGAGGAAACATATTTTTTATCCACAATAATTTTAGTGTCTTTTTTAATGTCACTAGCTTTGAAACTCACTTCTTCAAGAATTTTTTCTAATAAAGCGTAAAGCCTTCTAGCTCCAATATTTTCCACTTCGCCATTTAGTTTGTGAGCAATTCTGGCAATCTCATTAATACCGGAATCTTTGAAATCTAGATCAATATTTTCAACTCCAATTAAAGCGGTGTATTGCTTAATTAGGCTCGATTCTGGCTCTTTTAGAATTCTCACTAAATCAGCTTCGGTCAAAGCTTTTAACTGAACTCTAATTGGAAATCTTCCTTGAAGTTCAGGTAGTAAATCTGAAGGTTTACTAGAGTGAAAAGCGCCAGAAGCAATGAACAAAATATGGTCAGTTTTAATCATTCCATATTTAGTATTAACACTTGTTCCTTCGACTAAAGGTAGTAAATCGCGCTGAACCCCTTCCCTGGAAACATCTCCACCTTTGGCATTTGAACCTTTAACACAAATTTTGTCGAATTCGTCAATGAAAACAATTCCATCGTTTTCAACATTTTGAATGGCATTTTCAACAATTTGCTCTTCGTCAGTTAAATTGGCAGATTCTTCTTCAATAATGTTTTTAAGGGCTTTTTTAACAGTCATTTTCTGTTTTTTAGGCTTTCCTCCGCCAACTGCTTTACCAATCATTTCGGTAATGTTAATCATTCCAACCGTTGCACCGGGGAAATCGAAACTTGAAGAAGATGTGCCAGAAGAAGTTTCTGCCACTGCAATTTCAATGTCTTTGTCATCTAATTTGCCTTCATCGAGCATTTTAGAGAATTTGTCTTTAGTTTCTTTTAAAGATTCCTTACCCACTAGAACTTCCAAAATTCTGGCTTTGGCTTTTTTCTCAGCTTTTTTCTTAACTTTACTGCGCATTTCAGTGCGAATCATGGTCACTGCAACTTCCATTAAATCACGAATGATAGATTCAACATCGCGGCCAACGTAACCTACTTCAGTGAATTTTGTAGCTTCTACTTTAATAAATGGCGCTTTAACTAATGTGGCTAATCTTCTAGCAATTTCAGTTTTACCAACACCGGTGGGGCCGATACTTAAAATGTTTTTAGGAATAATTTCTTCGCGCATTGGGCTTTCAACTTGCTTTCTGCGAAAACGATTACGAAGGGCAATTGCCACAGCTTTTTTGGCGTCATCTTGACCAATAACATATTTATTTAGTTCTGCAACAATGTTCTTAGGAGTTAAATCTTCGGAAGATTTGGTAATTTTTTTAGCCATTAATTTTTAAGTTTTTAAGGGTTGTAAAGAGGCGCGAATTCTAGAAATGAGGGTAGAAAAAAACAAGAAGAAATAAATTATTCACAAACGCGCCCCACGGGGCGAGTTTGTGAATAATTCCACGCAATTCGTCATTCTTCTTTGATTTTTTATTAAAGACGCTTATTCTTTGTGCCTCTTTAAATTACAAACCTCACACAAAATGTTCGGCTTCATTGCAAAAAAAATATTTGGCTCGGTAAATGATCGTGTTGTTACTTCTCTTCAACCAGAAATTGACAAAATAAATTCTCTTGAAGCAGAAATTTCTAAATTAACTGATGAGCAATTAAAAGCTAAAACCGGTGAATTTAAAAAACGCTTAAAAGCTGGCGAAACATTGGATGAAATTCTTTGTGAAGCCTTCTCTGTTGTGCGAGAAGCTTCTAAACGAGTTCTTGGAATGCGTCATTTTGATGTGCAATTAATTGGTGGAATCATTCTGCATCACGGTAAAATTTCTGAAATGAAAACCGGTGAAGGTAAAACTTTAGTTGCTACTTTACCCTGCTATTTAAACGCTTTGGCCGAAAAAGGCGTTCATGTTGTTACAGTAAATGACTATCTTGCCAAACGAGATTCTGCTTGGATGGGAAAATTACATGAATTTCTAGGTTTAAAAGTTTCCTGCATTACCAACGATTTAAACGACGAACAGCGTAAAGAAGCTTACAATTCCGACATTACTTACGCCACAAATAACGAGCTTGGATTTGATTATTTGCGCGACAATATGAAATTTTCCGCCAAAGATCTATCCCAAAGAAAGCATTTTTTTGCCATTGTTGATGAAGTTGACTCCATCTTAATTGACGAAGCCCGAACTCCATTAATTATTTCTGGCCCAACTGATGACAATTCCAAACTTTACACCCAAATTGATCGTTTAATTCCATTGCTAAAAAAAGAAGATTACCAAATTGAAGAGAAGGAAAAGAGTGTTTTCTTAACCGAAGAAGGAATTGAAAATATTGAAAAAATTCTCAGACAAAATGGTCTAATTGACAATGATTCTGGAATTTACGATGTGAACAATATTTCCATCATTCATCATGTGAATCAGGCTTTGAAAGCCCACACTATGTTTAAGAATGAAACTGACTACATTGTTAAAGACGGAAATGTGGTCATTATTGATGAATTTACCGGCAGAATGCAAGATGGACGCCGCTTTTCAGACGGGCTGCACCAAGCTTTGGAGGCTAAAGAAAAGGTTAATATTAAAAATGAAAATCAAACTTTAGCTTCAATTACCTTCCAGAACTATTTCCGCCTTTACGAAAAGCTAGCAGGAATGACAGGAACCGCCAGCACTGAGGCTGTGGAATTTGAAGAAATTTACGGTTTGAAAGTGGTAGAAATTCCAACTAATCGTGACATTTCCAGGCTTGATGCAGATGATGCAATTTACAAAAACGAAGTTGAAAAATACAAAGCCATCGTTAGGGAAATTGAAGAGTGCCAAAAAAGAGGCCAGCCCATGTTAATTGGAACTGTGACTATTGAGAAATCTGAATATTTATCCAAATTACTAACTAAACACAAAGTTAAGCATCAAGTTTTAAACGCTAAATATCACGAAAAAGAGGCTCACATTATTTCTCAGGCCGGAGTTCCAGGATCTATCACCATTGCAACTAACATGGCTGGTCGTGGAACCGACATTATGTTGGGTGGAAATCCAGAGGTTTTACAGGAAAATTTGGAAGCTACAATTACCGATGAAAGAACATTGGCTCGTAAGATTTCTGAAATTGCTGGCTTAGTTAAAATTGACAAGCAAAGAGCAATTGACGCGGGAGGGCTTTACGTGCTTGGAACTGAGCGCCATGAAAGTCGCAGAATTGACAACCAGCTTCGCGGAAGATCTGGTCGTCAAGGCGACATTGGTCAATCTAAATTTTTCATCTCTTTGGAAGATGATTTAATGCGCATTTTTGGTTCCGAAAAACTTCAATCAATGCTTTCTAGATTGGGACTGAAAGATGACGAAGCTATTTACCATCCGTGGATTACAAAAACCTTGGCAAGAGCGCAAAATAAGGTAGAAATGCACAATTACGAGATTCGTAAAAATCTCATTAAATATGACGACATCGTTAATCAACAAAGAAAAGTTATTTTTGAAAAACGTAACAAGTTAATTGCTGCTACTGATATTTCTGGCGAAATTGACGCAATTCGCGTCGACATTAATGAAGACACTATTGGCAAGCGAATTCCTCGTGGTTCTTACGCCGAGCAGTGGGATATTCAAACCATGGAAAATGAAATCCAAAGAATTTACGGTCTAAAATTAGATATTAAATCTTTAGCTGAAAAAGAAGGAATTGCTGACAGTGAAATTTTAGATTTCGTTAATGAGGAAACTAAAAAATTATTCGAAGAGAGAAGAAAAATTTACGGTGATTTAGAGTTGCAATTGCAAAGACAATTATTCTTGGCAACTTTAGATGAAGAATGGAAAGACCACCTTCTTTCACTCGATAAATTGCGTCACAGTATAAATTTGCGCGCTTACGCCCAGAAAGATCCTTTAATTGAATATAAAAGAGAAGCTTACAATTTGTTCGAAGAAATGATGCTTAAAATTGAAGAAACCACCATTGACAGGGTTTCTCATTCGCAGCTTAAAATGGAAGAAGAAAGTGAGGCCCGAATTGATATTTTAAGTCAAATTGCCGCTAAGCAAAAAACTTTTACTAGCAGATTTGACCCTAATTCTCCAATTGTTAATGGCGGAAAATCTCAACCTCAAATTAGAAACAAAGTTTCTAAGGAAGAGCGCGATCCTAACAATCCATTAAGCTGGGGAACTGTTGGCAGAAACGAGGTTTGCCCTTGTGGAAGCGGAAGGAAATTTAAGCATTGTCATGGGAAATTGGGTTAGTAACAATTTCAATTTTTGATAACTGAAACCCGAGAAATCATTAAAACAAGATCTTTCTTAGAACCATGCCATAGGTCTTCGCCAAGCATCCGTTTTTGAATTAGTGCATTCTAATGAAATAAGAAAGCATGAAAAACGATAATTTTTTCCACCATATTCTTCTATCAAACTTTCCAAGTTATTATTTTTAAAAACCAGAATTGTATGACGATATCCCGACGGAATTAAAATTGGCAAAGGAATAATAATTTCAGGAACTATTCCAGAAAAACCAACTTCTCTTCTGTAGATCCAATATTCAAATTCCTCAATGTTATTCTTTTTATTAGGTTTTCCCCATAGAGATAAAAGGTCATTCTTTGAATAATCTTTTGTTTCAGAATTTGGAATTTTCCAATATTCCAGAAAATATCCTCGCTTTTTTACTAAATGAAATTCTTTCGTATTAAATTTAGCATTCTTTACAGCTACAACAGAAATTCCAACACAATTTTGTGTTAAGAACATTAAAAATATTACTAGTAAAGAGTTAAGAGTGTTTCGCTTATTCATTCTTTAAGCTACTTATTTGAACTGCTATTAATTTGGTTCGTATGATCCACATAAGTTATTAATAAAAATTTCAACATCATTTAACAATTCAGGTCTATCTCTTAACTCACAACAATAAGGATTTAATTCATATTATTTTATAAGATTTTGCGTCCTAGCAATGTCTTTCTTACTATTTCTTTGCGTTATTCTGATTCTTCTCATTCAATTCCTTAACTTCCTTTTCAATCTCATCTTTACCCTTATCATTCCTCAACTCTTGAATATTCGGAACTTGATGTTCGTTGCCATACATATCAATAATGGTGGTTATTTCATCTTCAATTTGTTCTTTCTGGTTATTAATTTCACTGGCAATTTCAACTTCAACCTCATTTCTAATTTTATCAATTCCAAGTTCTTTACTAATTGCTCCCATTTCGTTTTTAGCCTGAACAATAAAATGTTTAATTCTGGCAAAAATTTTAATTAAATATCGAGCAATTTCTGGGAAATCTTTTGGCCCGATAATTAAAACCGCAAGCACCAAAACAAATAAAAATTCTACTAGGGAAATTCCAAACATATTTTTGATTTAATTAATAGCGACTAAAGGAATCGGGGTTATCTAGATGTGAATTAGCATCAACATTTAGTAAAAATCCAAAGCCAATTAACATGGTAGCAGTAATGGTTCCACCATAGGAAATTAAAGGAAGTGGGGCTCCAACCACAGGTAAAAGACCCATCACCATTCCCATGTTAATAAAAACATGGATAAAGAGAACATTAGTAATTCCAAAGGCCACTAATCTACCAAATTGATGTTTAGATCTGGCGCCTATTCGCGTTCCAATTCTAATTATTAAAATGTAAAGAATGATGGTTATTAAGCTGCCAATAAAACCAACTTCTTCAGCCAACATTGTGAAGATAAAATCGGTTTGCTTTTCAGGAAGAAATTCCAATTGTCCTTGAGTTCCGTTTAAATATCCTTTACCAAAAAATCCGCCAGATCCAATGGCAATTTTAGATTGAATAATATTGTAACCGGTTCCGAAAGGGTCGTTATCTGGGTTGATAAAATTTAAAACTCGCTGTTTTTGGTAATCGTAAAGTACAAAAATCCATAAAAATGGAATAGAAATTAAAATTACAACACCGGTAGAAATAAATTTCCACATCTGAACTCCGGCCATAAATAGAGTTACTATCCCCACTAAAAGCAAAATAATCGCAGTTCCTAAATCAGGCTGTTTAAAAATTAAAAGCGCCGGTAGAGTAATCATTATTGCTGGAATAATGACATATTTTATGGTTTCAATCTTGTTGGCATCAGTTTTGTAGAAATATCGTGCCAAAGCTAAAACCAAACAAACTTTCATAATCTCTGAAGGCTGAATGGCAATTCCCCCAACTCTAAACCACCTTGTGGCACCCATGGCATTATGCCCCATAAAACCAACCACTAGAAGCAAAAACAAAGCCCCCAAATAATAAAGATAAGATGTTTGTAGCCAAAATTTAATCGGAGTAATGGCAATTAAAATCATAATTGGGAAAAAAATAGCCAAAAAAATCATCTGCCGAGCAGCCCACGGAATTAAATTTCCCCCAGAGGCAGAATAAAGCATGGCAAAACCAACAGTAGATAAAGTAAAAATCAGGAAAATTAACTGCCAATTTAAGTCTAAAATTTTGCCATAAATTGATTTATTTTCTTCAAAAATAGATAGCATTTTTAGGATTTTAAAAAAGGGTCTAGAATATTGTATTATCAAGCTTCATTAAAACATCTTGATATTAATAATCAAGTTCATTAGAGTTCGAAAAATCCCTTTTGTACCTAAAAATTTTCGATGTTTAAATCCGCAAAAAATACAAAAAATTCAAAGTCTTCCGGTGAACAAATTTCGATTCAAAAAAACTCCGCAATAGAAGGTGAATCTGGCAAAAAATTTAAGCTAAAAAGCTGGTATTCAAATCGCTATCAAATTGTTCTTGTTCAAAGAAACATCTTATTATTTTTGGCTATCTTGCTAACAATATCGATGACAGCTTCGATAATTTTTGTCAAATTCGTTGTCTCTTCAAAGTCCCTCGAACCTTATGTTATTGAAATAGAAGCAAAATCTGGCGTTCCCACTGTGGTTGACCAGGTCAGTTTACAAGATTTAACTGCTAACGAGGCGGTTAAAAAATATTTCATCAATCAATTCATTCAAGCTGCCGTCGGATATAACCCTAAAACTTATAAAAGAGATGCTAATTTAGTGCGCCTGCTTGCGAATCAAAATGTGTATTCACAATTCCGCAGCAGAATTAACGCTAAAAAACTCGGGGTTAGCTCAAGAATTACCCCGCGCATTAAATCAATAAAATTTTTATCTTCGGAATCTGTCCAAATTCGCATTTTAAATGAAAATAATAATCGGGAAAAAGGCCTAAAATCAAAAGATGAAGTAATAATAATGAATTTTTATTTTTCTAACCTAACCTTAACTGCCGAAGAAAGACTCGTTAACCCCCTCGGGTTCCAAGTCACAAACTTCTCAATTACTGAGGAAATATTTGAATATTGATGAATTTACAAAGAATAATCATCATTGGTTTGCTTCTCACTTGTCTGAGCTTTGGATCCTCTAAAAAGGTTTTTGCTCAAGCAATGGCACAGCCTGCGCCAACCGCTCCTATAACCACCGATTCCCGTATCAAAACCTTGGTTTACAACGCCAATGAAGTTTTTCAGCTTAAATTTCACTACGGATATCAATCCTACATTGAATTTTCCAGTGACGAAGAAATTGAGATGATCTCAATCGGAGAATCTTTCGCTTGGAGACTTACTCCAGCAGGAAGAAGATTATTTGTGCGTCCACTGGAAATTGGCGCTCACACCAACATGACAATCATAACCAACAAAAGAACCTACCAATTTGATATCGGATCTGCGCAATATGATGGGCGTGCCGATGAACAATTGGTTTATGTGGTTCGTTTTTATTACCCTGAATTTGGTATTCCATTACCAATTCCTCCTCAATTATCACGCCCTAATGCCGCTCCCATGCCAAATTCAATGGCAAGACCAACTAGACCGCAAGATACTAGAATGACAGTAAAAAATCCCCTCGGATCTCACTCTGTTGATAAGTTCTTGGGCAAAGGGATTTTAAATACTGACAGAAGCAGTAGAAAAAATCTAAATTTCCGCTATTCAATTGCTGGAAATTCCAACATCATTTCACCAACCAAAGTTTATGATGATGGCAGGGAAACTTTTTTTCAATTTAGAAACGACAACGAAACCGTTCCCACCATCAGCACAGTTGATATTTATGGTAATGAGCAGCCAATTGGTTATGTAATAAGAGAAAATTTTATAGTGCTGGAAACCACCTCTCCCCAATTTACCTTGCGTCTGGCCAATGAATTATTGTGTATTTTCAATGAAAAAATAGTTTCCGCCCCACCAACTGCTAGAGCCGATTTTTATCAAAAATCCCCCCCTTATTAAGTTCCGTTTAAATAATGCAAAATATCAACGACATTCAAAAAGAATTTTATGACCAGATTAACAAATCTGACTCACTAGACACTCTAGAAGAGTTAAGGCTTAAATATCTAGGAAAGAAAGGCCTAATAACCGGCTTAATGTCTGGTCTTAGAAATCTAGATTTAGAAGAAAAGAAGCAATCTGGCGCTGCCATTAACATCTTCAAAAACGAAGTTCTCTTAAGCATTCAAAATAAAAAAGAAGAATTAGAGTTGGTGAGTCTTAATGCCAAGTTAACAACTGAAAAACTTGACCTAACTCTTCCAGTAAGAGAAGAAAATCAAGGATTAATCCATCCAATTTCAAAAACCATTATTCAAATTAAGGATATTTTTGTCAAAATGGGTTTCCAAATGATTGATGGACCTGAAATTGAAGATGATTTTCACAATTTTGGAGCTCTTAACATTCCAGAGAATCATCCTGCCAGACAAATGCAAGACACCTTCTATTTACCAGAAAATGACGGCAAAACAATGCTGCTGCGCACTCACACTTCCAGCGTTCAAATCCGCAAAATGTTGGAATCTAAACCGCCACTTAAAATTATTTCCTTAGGAAAAGTTTATCGCAGCGATTCCGATCAAACTCATACACCAATGTTTCATCAGGTTGAAGGATTGGTGATTGATAAAAAAGTCAATATGGGCCATTTGAAATGGACCTTGGAAAAATTCCTTAGTGAGTTCTTCGAAATCGAAAACATTTCCTCCAGATTTCGCCCCAGCTTTTTTCCCTTCACAGAACCTTCTGCTGAATTAGACATTGGCTTTGAAAAAAAGGATGGCAGAATAAAAATTGGTTCCAACAAAAATTTCCTAGAAATTCTTGGCTGCGGCATGGTTCATCCAGAAGTTCTAAAAAATGTTGGAATTGATCCAGAAGAATATCAAGGATTTGCCTTTGGAGTTGGAATTGAAAGACTGGCAATGCTTAAATATGGAATTAACGATTTAAGAATGTTCTTTGAAGGAGATTTACGCTTTCTTAAACATTTTGGATTTAAAAATTAGCTGATGACAAAAAATATTCTTCTTATAATTACAGGTTCGGTTGCAGCTTACAAAAGTGTCGATCTTATACGTCTGTTTAAAAAAGCAGCTTACAAAATAACTCCCGTCATGACGCGTGGAGCACAAGAATTTGTCACCCCACTTTTGGTTTCTTCAATTGCAGGAGAAAAAGTTCTAGATCAGCTTTTTTCTAGTGAAGATGAAGCTGAAATTGGACACATCAATCTTTCTCGCCAGAATGACGCCATTGTGATTGCGCCTGCAACAGCAGATTTCATCGCCAAAATGGCCTTTGGCCTCGCCGATGATTTAGCCTCAAATATTATTCTTGCTGCTAATAAACCTATTTTTATTGCACCGGCAATGAATGAAAAAATGTGGAATCACAAGCAAACTCAGAAAAATTTACAAACTTTGCGTGAAAATGGCGTCAAAATTCTAGAGCCAGAAACCGATTTACTAGCTTGTGGAGAATATGGAGTTGGTAAAATGGTTGAACCTATCGAAATTTTCTCTCATTTGAATAATTTTTTTGACAAAAAACAGTTTTTTACTGGCAAGAAAGTCATAATTACCGCCGGAGCAACCTATGAAGCAATTGACCCAGTTCGTTTTATTGGCAATTATTCTTCTGGAAAACAAGGAATTGCTATTGCGGAAGTTTTTTATGATTTAGGCGCAGAAGTAATTTTGGTTGCCGGAAATATTAAAGAAAATATCAATTTACCAAAAAAGAATATCATTTCCGTTGTCAGTGCAGATGACATGTTGGAAGCAGTTGAAAAAAACCTAGA